>JAGNWK010000013.1 GCA_017985985.1 Oligoflexales bacterium | reverse complement strand
GGATAGCCTCTATCGATTTGATATTCTTTTTACCCTTTTTCCAGTGACTGCAATCTGCTGGATCAAAGCCTAAAATCTGCCCTATATCTTGATCAATAACCCTTAGCCCTTCGTACTTATCGTCCAAAATACGTTTACAAAATCGGAAGAGATGGACAGAATGGGGGTAAATGTCCTCCTTATCTCTTCTTGTCGTTAATTTTTCTTTCCTTGAATGATCCATACATTTTAGCAAGGGACGATGGTTTGGGAGAACGGACCTCTAGATTATGTATCTATTTAAATTAACAGCGTTTTTTAACTCGGTCAACCTATCTCTCCTCTTATTTTCCTAGGAAAAAAACAACCTAGAAAGAAACCTTATCCATTCCCTATAATAGATGTATGTCATCACTCATCGGATTTGCAGGCATTATTTTTGGTATTTACTTCACTTTGACCCATCACGGGACTGGGTTTAAAGGTTATTTTGACGGAACTGCCCTAGTTCTCCTTGGGATTCTACCCCCTTCGATTATGCTACTATCACACCGTCTTTCCGATTTCCGTACCGGATTTAAAATTCTCATCCAGTCGATATTCAACGACACCATGAAACAGCAGGCACAAGTCATCAACGCCTTGACCATTTGTTCTGCCAAGGTCAGATCTGATGGAGTCGGGGCCCTTGTCGCAGAAAGAAGCAAACTCCGTCACCCTCTGCTCGAAGATGGCGTTTCCCTCATTCTCAATAATTTCACAGCCGAAGAGATCCGGCATAATCTCGCAGCAAAAATTTCCACAAAACAGCAGCACATGGCTTTAGCCAATAATTTATTCGAGAATATGTCTAAACTATCCCCTGGGGTTGGCATGATCGGCACCCTTCTTGGGCTCATCAAAATGCTTTCCCAACTTGCAGATCCAGAAACCATAGGCTCCGGAATGGCACTAGCCCTCGTCACGACCTTATACGGTTTACTCTTAGGTAACATTTTATATGGCCCTTTCGGAGAAAAAATTGCCATAGAAGCTGAGAAGATCCGAGAGCTCGATCTCCTTATTCTCGAAGGGGTCCTAGCTTTAAAGGGAAAAAAATCAAGTGTTCACCTTAGGGACATCATGAAGACCTACGGTCGCACCAGTGTTGCTGTGCCACAAATACCTAAAGAACCTGGCCCTAAAAAATGAGCCAACTCGATGGATCTTTTAAGAAAGTCAAGAAAGGGGAAGGCCTTTGGCTCCTCTCTTTCTCTGACATGTGCCTCATTATGCTCTGCTTTTTTTTGATGCTGCTCGCCACTATGAAACCAGATAAAAAAAAATTTGACCACATCACCGAAGGTCTAAACGAAGAAATTGTTGACAAAAAAAAAGAAGGCTTGAGATCAATTTCTCAGAAACTAGAACTCGCCATCAAAACGAGTGGCCTAGAAAAATCGACAAGTATCGATTATGGTTCCGAGGGCTTAAGGATTGAATTTATGGAGGGCATTCTATTTTCGTCTGGTTCTGCAAAATCGCATCTCGAAGGACAAAAAAATCTGCAAAATATCCTTGAGTCTCTTAAAAAAATTAGCTCAAACTACAGGCTCATCATCGAAGGTCACACAGATGATGAACCTTTGCACAAAGGAGGCCTCTTTGAATCCAACTGGGAACTCAGTGCGGCAAGGGGATTTACCCTGCTCGAATGGTTTAAACAGCTCGGTGTGAAGGAAACACAGCTCTCCGTGATTGCCTATGCCCATACTCGACCAAAAGTAAACCCTGAAGGCCTCACAGGAAAAGCCCTTCAAAAAGCCCGAGCGGAGAACAGAAGAGTTGTCATTAAAATTGAGTAAACAGGAAGATGAAAAACTGCGCAAAAAACAAAAATACAATTAAAAATCATTATATTACAATCAACGCTCAAGAAGTCTATCATTTTAGCAGATAGAAGATATCGGGCAGTTTTTTCTTAACTTGGACATAGAAACGCTGGGAAAAAGCATCTTTTCATCGGGAGACAATTGACAACGCGTGGAGGCTCTATATTTTAAAGGAGAAGCTTGAATGAAAGCTTATATATGGAAGAATCTGGCTGGCTGTAGCGCGCGTAGCCCAAGAAAGTGAAGGAAGCTATGTCTGAAATTTTAAAATCATCAGATATATATCTCTCTCGGTCCCCGAAAGAAGACAACGAAGGATTTCTATCTCCATCTCACGAACGCAAAGTAAGGATCCCCTCTAAATTCAAAGTGATCCTCCACAACGATGACTATACACCTATGGACTTTGTTGTAGAAATTTTAGAAAAGATTTTCCGAAAAGATGCAAGCATCGCAACCCGCATCATGCTCGACGTTCACCAAAAAGGCAGGGGGATTTGTGGGACATATCCCTATGACATAGCTGAGACCAAAGTCATCTTAGTGACTGAAAATGCAAGAACTCAAAACTATCCTTTAAAATGCACGATGGAAGAGGAGTAGAGAATGTCTAAACGAGTAGAATCATCGAATCGAAAGCTTGTAGTCTACATCTTCTTCCCTCAAGAGGGGTGCTTATGATGATAAGTCCTGAATTAGAAGTAAGCTTAAACCTGGCGATCAACGAAGCTAAGAAGTATAAGCATGAGTACGTGACCCTAGAACACCTACTCTATGCTTTACTCCAAGATGCAGACTATGCCAATGTCATCATCGCCTGTGGGGGTTCGTTGCAGCAGGCTTACCAAGACCTAAATCATTACTTTAAAAGCCACCTGGAGAATGATCTCCTCTTAGAAACATCCACTCCTCAACCTACTTTGAGTTTTCAACGGGTTTTGAAACGAGCTGCCCAACATGTACTGGCTTCAGGAAAGGAGAGAATCTACGGGGACTCTGTTCTTGTTTCTATTTTTTCTGAGAAAGAATCTTTTGCCGCTTACTTTTTAGAAAAACAAAATATAACTCGCTTTGATGTCCTTAACTACCTATCCCACGGCATTGTGAAAGAAGGAGTAGACCCGGAACTGCTAGAGGAAAGAACCTCGGTCAACCCCTACTCCTCTCCTGATAGCCATATGGATCCTTCTGAAAACGAAGACCGCCAAGGCCAGAAGGGGGGACCAAAGAAAATCAAGACCGATCCACTCTCCTTGTTTACGGAAAATCTCTGTGAAAAAGCAAGAATGGGAAAAATTGACCCCCTTATTGGGCGGTCCTTAGAACTTGAGAGGATTCAACAGGTCCTCTGTCGACGACGAAAGAACAACCCTCTCCTTGTCGGAGACTCTGGTGTTGGTAAAACAGCCCTCGTTGAGGGTCTCGCCTTAAGAATAGTCGAAGATAAGGTTGCCGAAGCTTTGAAAGGCTCTGTCATTTACTCACTCGATCTAGGGACTCTCATAGCCGGGACGAAATATCGCGGTGATTTTGAAGAACGTCTCAAAAAGCTTATCCAAACCATAAAAAAGATCCCAAAAGCTATATTGTTCATTGATGAGGTCCACACCATTATTGGTGCCGGTGCCGTAAGTGGTGGAGCCTTGGACGCATCTAACATCTTAAAGCCCTTTCTCTCCTCCGGTGAAATCCGCTGCATAGGCTCGACAACCTATAAAGAGTTCCGCCAACATTTTGAGTCCGATCATGCTCTCAATCGTAGATTCCAAAAAGTAGCTATCGATGAACCTTCCATTGAAGAGAGCGTACGCATCCTTAGAGGGCTGAAAAGTCGGTATGAGCAGTTCCATAATGTTGTCTATTCGGATGAAGCTGTAAGAGGTGCTGTTGAATTGTCAGCTCGCTATCTCAAAGAACGATATCTCCCCGATAAAGCGATCGACATCCTCGATGAAGCTGGTGCCTTTTTCACGACTCAGGCCAAGGAACCGGAGGATTTAATAGAACAGTCGAAGAAAACACCAAGGATGGTCAGACTGACTGATATTAAGCATGTCATCTCCAAAATAGCCAGAATTCCAGCAGAAAACCTCAAACCTTCCGACAAAACAGCTCTCAAAATTTTAGAAACAGAACTTCAAAAAGTCATCTTTGGTCAGGATCAGGCTATCCAAGCCCTCGTAAGCCATGTCCGCATGTCCCGATCAGGGATGGGTTCTGAGGATAAACCCATGGCTTCTTTTCTGTTCTCCGGACCAACCGGTGTCGGTAAAACAGAACTTGCCAAACAACTCGCCAGAATCCTCGGGATCGAATTTATCCGCTTTGATATGAGCGAATATATGGAGCGACATGCTGTATCCCGACTCGTAGGAGCTCCTCCTGGATACGTGGGCCACGGGGAAGGCGGCCTCCTTACTGATGCTATCCATAAGAATCCCCATGCCGTTCTCCTCTTGGATGAGATAGAGAAGGCACACCCCGATATCCACAATATCTTGCTGCAGATTATGGATCATGGAACCCTCACTGACGCAAATGGGAGAAAAGCTGACTTCCGAGGTGCCGCTATCATTATGACAAGCAATGTCGGAGCCGCTGAGCTCAGCAGGAATTCTATTGGCTTCTCGGGAACGCTATCCCCCGGACAACCAGGAGATATAGGGAAAGAGAAAGCTGCGCTCAAAAACACCTTCAGTCCCGAATTTAGAAATAGACTCGATGGCATCATTTCTTTCGGTCAACTTCCTCAGCAGGTCATACTCCAAATTGTTGATAAATTTTTACTAGAAATAGAGAAAAAGTTAGCGACTAAAAAGGTCACTTGGACCGTTTCTGATTCGGCTAGACTTTATCTCGCACAAGAAGCTTATGACCCAGCCTATGGAGCCCGACCGATCGCAAGATATATTCATGAGCATGTCAAGAAACCTCTCGTCGAAGAGCTTCTATTTGGGGTCCTCAGCAAGGGTGGGGGATCTATCCAAATCGATCTCAACCATCACAAGAAACTTTCCTTTCAGTTTGAAGAGAAGAAAAAACGAGTGACAGCAGATGCGTGCGCTTGATACTGTGAGTCATGTCCATTTTCCAAAAAAAATTAAGAGAAGCAGGAGGCATCTATGAGCTCCTTGGTATAGCTTTTCCTATTATTGCCTCTCAGATGTCCCTTCAACTCATGTTTTTTACTGATCGATTTCTACTTGTACCACTGGGTCTTGCTCATCCTTCTGCCGCTTTGGCTGGTGGTCTCTCTTCTCATATGTTCAGCACATTGTTGGTCGGAATTCTCACTTATGTCACACCTCTGACCGCCCAGTACTTCGGATCCAACCAGCACGACAAGTGCTCACTTGTTTTAACACAGGGGCTTCTTTTAGCTCTACTAGGCTACCCTATTCTCCTCCTCATCGGTTACTATCTTGCTCCTATCTATTGGGTCTGGACGGGGCTGCCCATCGAAGAATCCAAATTGGCTTGGAACTATTTTAGTGTTGTCAATTCTGGGATTATTTTCAATCTGTGCAATGTCGCTTTCTCGAGCTTTTTTTCAGGTTTAGGTAAAACTCAAACCGTCATGTACATCAATGTCACAGGGATGCTACTCAATGCCCCTCTCTGCTATTTCTTTATTCACCAATCCTACATCCCTTTTCTTTCTGATATTCGAGGAGCAGCCTTTGGAACGGCCCTCAGTCTTCTTGCTATGACGCTTTTATTTTTTATCAATCTATCGAAAGAGCAGATTTGGCAAAGATTTTTTTTCCAAACAGCCTGGAGATTGGATCTCAAGGTCATGAAGAAACTCCTGCGTTTTGGAACCCCTACCGGTGTCGAATTTTTTCTCATGCTTTTTTCATTTACGACCTATGTCACTCTCTTTCATTCCTATGGGGTGACGGAGGCTTTAGCACAGACCATTGTTTTAAATTGGGACATGTTGGCCTTTCTCCCCCTATGGGGACTTCACATCGGCATTATGAGCCTCTCGGGTAGATATCTCGGCGCCCAGAGGATCGATCTAGCCTTACACTCAGTTTATTCGGGGCTTAAAATTGCAGCTGTTATTGCTAGCATGATCACCTTGCTTGTCTTTATATTCACCCTGCCCATGATTCAAATTTTTATCCCAGCAGGGATGGCCCCAAATGATGAAAAATACCTGCTTGAGCTGGCTGCCCATATGCTACGGCTGGTCTCCTTTTACTGCTGGGCCTATGCTGTCAACTGTGTCTTTTCAGCTATTTTGAGAGCTTCCGGTGACACCAAGATCTGCATGTATATTTCCTTGGCTGGTGATATGGCTATGCTTGTCTCTAATTATTTTCTCATTAAGTACTTCCATGTTAAACCAGAAGTAGCATGGCATGTTTTTATAGCTTTTGTTTTTTTTACCAGTTTCCTATTCCTACTTAGATTTTTCCAAGGTCGTTGGAAGACTTTGAGCGTGATATAAACGGACTCAACAAGAAATCACTTATGAGACAAAACAAAGATCTGGCCCTTAAAAAAATTCATTCCCAACAGAAAATTTATTATTACATTCGATCAAGCATCTCTTTGATACGGTCTGTTTTTTTCTCCATAAGCCTGATGTTGATATGGAAGTACATGAGGCCTGAAGAAAATTTTGAGCCTTTTCTGATCTTTGCTTTTTCCTTTCTTGCTTTTAGTCTTTTAGAAAGATTTACATTCGAAAAGATCAAAGAAGATGATTTGATGTTTTCGCTACAGATTCAAAATCCAGAGATGAACCTTATTGATCTGATAGAAGATAAAGAGCCATCTTCTACTATAAAAAATCAAGAATTCGATCATATTTTTCAAAACGAGCGTCGAGAATTTCAGAAACTAGAACATAAAAAAATCAGAGGACTCATTCTTAGCACAGTATCCTCAGGCCTCATCTTCAGCGCTATTTTTATGGTTATCAACCCTTCCTTTGACTATGTCTTGCCAAACGTCTCCGATCTAGCCATTGAAGATTCCGCTTATTTAAAAATCATTCAGGGTCATCCAGACAGTGAAAAATCAGATAAAAATCAAAAAGTACAATTCAAACTCAGCACAGGAGCTACAAAAAAAATTAGTTTAAAAACTCCCAATCTCATAGAAGTGAGCGTAAGATCATCAGCGCTAACGCTACCTCCCTTATTCCTGAGGGACGTCGAGATAACTCCAGCCCCCTCTCCCACCAGTAAAAAAAATTCTGAAATAAAACTGCAGATGAATGCAGAAGATCACGGTCAGATCGCGGGTAAAATCTTATACAAGTCCAGTTTTTCAGTCACACAGGACACCCAAATCGTGCTTCCGTCTCTGTTTTCTCAGAATCCAGTTGCCATCATCCTCGTCGAGAAAACCTTCGAACCCAAAGTTCAACTCAGTCTCAATGAGAAAATGGATCCCTGGCCAGACGACAAGCCTCTCCCTCTCGATATTAGCGTGCAGGCTGACCGCCCACTTCAAGAAGTAAGCCTCTCCATTCGAGTCGGCGATCGGACTTTTCGTGAACTTGTGAACAACATCAGTAATGAACACACTCTTACCTTCGACACACGCTACCCCCTTGCTCTCGAACGATTTACTCAAGATGACGTGATTGAAATGGAGATCATAGCCGAAGCTATCGATAGATCACTGCCTCAACCTTTTATAGGTAGGAGTCAGGCTATTCACGTCAAAGTAGTCAGCTCCTATGGTCGCTACAGACAGACTCTCGAAAATCTACGCCAGGTCAAGAGACCTCTTGAACAGGCTATCAAAGATGGGGCTGGGCAAGTGGACAAGTCGAATTTGCAAAAAATGGCAGAAGTCAATCAGCAGTCCAAAACAACACCTTTCTTCGATGAGCTTGATCGTATGCAGCTGCAAAACATGCAGAATTCGCTCTCTGAAATGAGTCAAGATCATCAAGACGCAGAAACGAAGAGCTCTGATCTTTATGATCTGAATGATAAGATCGGCGAATTTTTGGAAGAGCATGAGCTCTTAGATGATAGAGAAAGGGATCGAGATTTCTTTGTATCGGCGAGAGGCCTATCTCGTCAGCTTGAAAAAAACAGTCCCTACACGGAAACCCTCAAGAAAAAGATAGTCCAATTTCTCGACGAGCGTCTGGAACGCTGGAAGATACGGGTCAACCGGCTAGATCAAATTGCAAAACTCTCCAAATGGCCAAAAATTTCCGAACGGCGTCTTTTTCAAGAACCCATTGAAAAGCTTCAGAGCACAGAGCAAACACCTTCTGGCACGAAATCTTCTGGCACAAAACAGAAATCTTCTGGCACGGAGCCCCCCCCGCAGCAGCAGCAGGAATCCCTGTCCCAAACCGTCGAATCCTATAAGCAGTGGATGGAAGAACTCGAGGGCCTTGAAGATGAAGAAAAGCTGCAAAGAGAAAAAGGCAGGCAAGAAGCTCTCATCTCGGCGCGAGAAGAGCTCATGGCGATACAAAACAGACAAACTGCTATTTCGAGTCGGCTCGATAAAGCAGAATCCCGCTCCGAGTCCGACCTGAAAAACATCTGGCCACTCACCCGCGCTGATCAGAATAGTAATGTGAAAGATACAGCCAAGTTAATGCAAAAAATGAAATCCCTGTCCAATAGATCTTCGGAACGACTAAGCCTGGCCCTAGACAGCATGAAGAAGACACTTCAAAACGGCGGAGAGAATCAATTCCGGGAAGCAGAAACACACTCTGATCTTGCCAATCGCCTCCTAAGGCAGGCGGAGAAATCCTCTCAAGAAAAAGACTCCGGACAAAGACGCCAACGACGTAGGGTTGCAGGAGACAACTACTATGGTCGAGCCCTATCAGGAGGTGATATAGATATCAACCGAGAGTATGAAGTAGACAAACGGTATAGAGAATCTATCTTAGAAGAGATCCAGGAGGCTCCTGAATATGAGGGTAAAAATAAAGCTCTCCTCAATCGTTTCCTAAGACAGATCATACGCTAATTTTTAGAAGATCCAGAAGGCCCCAACATGGGAATAGCCTCTGTTTGCTAAGGCAGATCACCCGTTTCATTTTGCAAACCCAGAGAGCCTGAGCATGATGGCTAGGAACCATCCCATAAGTCGTATAGCAAGGCATTGAGGAGCGAGCAGCGCAGTTTACTTGCTGGTGAATGAGCAGCGCAGCGACGAAAATAACGCAGCTAAACGACTTATGGGATGGTTCCTAACAAAGAAGATCCTCCATCTTTTCAGAGGCTGCTCAACGTTCATTTAAGGAAACATTTTAGTTTATGAGCACTCCCTTTTTATTCTCCATTTTTTTCACGATCATGACCCTCTCTGTCTTCGGATTCTTCTCTTTCAAAATACGATCGACTTGGCTCATGCTGACAAAAACAGGGCTTGGTCGTGAGGAAAATAGAATCCAAGGCCTGCCATCACGTCTTCGACAACTTTTTGTAGAAGGCCTGCTTCAGAAAAGAATGTACAAAGATCTCCCCGCCGGCATTATGCATCTCTTCATTTTCTGGGGATTTCTGATCGTTTCCCTAGAAACCATAGAAGCTCTCCTCCATGGGATGATACCCCAATTCAACCTTGAAGCCATCCTTGGCTCCTCCAAGCTCTACCGAGCTTTTCTCCTCAGCCAGGACATAACGCACGCCATCGTAGCTGTATCGATACTCTACGCTATAGCGAGGCGTATCTTCTTCCCCCCGAAGCGTTTTCAAAGTCTGACACGCGCGTCACGTATGGACGCCTATATTGTTCTCAGCTCAATTTTCATGCTCATGTTCACGGCCCTCTTAAGTTTTGGAGCCCGCACGTTTACGCCTGAGTTGAGCGCCTACACCAGCTCTGTACCTATTTCTAAATCCCTCATCGATCTTCTGTCTTTTGTTCTCCCCTTTCATAACTCGACTTTCAGCGCCATGGCCTCGGAAACATTCTGGGCTTTGCACATTCTCACCTTATTTGGTTTTATGATTTTTCTACCTTTCTCCAAGCACCAACACTTGATCTGGGTATGGCCTAATATTTTGTTCAAAAGCTCCTATAAAACGGGACGAATTCGCCCCATGGAATTTAAAGAAGATGCTGAATCCTTCGGGGCCGGCAAAGTTCAAGACTTCACCTGGAAACAATTATTAGATGGTATGAGCTGTGTCGAATGCGGTCGTTGCACCGACGTCTGTCCAGCATCAACAACAGGGAAGTCTCTCAACCCACGCCTGATCATCCATCATCTCAAGGATGCCATGATGGAAGCTCAAACAGGTGCAGAAAAGCGGGAACTCATCGGTGGCATCGTCGACAAAGAAGAGCTCTGGGCCTGTACCACCTGTGGCGCCTGTATGGAGGCATGCCCCCTCCATATTGAGCATATTCCAGCCATTATCGACATGAGACGCTATCTCACGATGACGCAAGGGGATGTTCCTGCCGAATTACAAGTCACCTTACAGAATCTCGAAACCCAATCTAACCCCTGGGGCTTCCAACAACAAAATCGCGCAGACTGGGCTGCTGGACTTGAAATTCCAACGATGGAACAAGTGGCACAGAAGCAGGGTACGATCGACTACCTTTTCTGGGTTGGCTGTGCAGGTTCATTTGACGAAAGATATAAAAATGTTTCACGATCTTTTTCTAAAATTTTAAAAAAAGCTGGGGTCAACTTCGCTATTCTGGGAACAGAAGAAATCTGTAATGGGGATACAGCGCGACGAGCTGGGAATGAGTATCTAGCAGACATGCAGATCAAACAAAACATAGAAACCTTCAAAAAATATGACATCAAAAAAGTGGTCACTGGATGTCCCCACTGTTTCAACACCTTAAAGAATGAATACCCTGATTTTGGCTATAAAATTGGAGAGGTCTTACATCACAGTGAATTGATTTCTCACTTGAAAAAAGAGAAACGCCTAGCTTTTTCTACTCAAGAAGGTGCCTCAAAAGAACCATCGATCAGCTACCACGACTCCTGCTATCTCGGTCGACACAACGACGTCTATGACGCTCCTCGTGAAGTTTTAAGTACACAGAGTGATTCCCCCAAGCTCCTTGAGATGCCTAGAAGTCGAGAGAAGGGATTCTGCTGTGGAGCCGGTGGAGCCCGTATGTGGATGGAAGAAAAAACCGGAACTCGCATCAATCAGAATCGAGCTCAGGAAGCACTTGCAACCGGTGCTAAGACGATAGCCACGGCCTGCCCCTTCTGTATGACGATGATGCGCGACGGTGTTGCCGCTGTTCATGAAGGAGAGGATAAGACGAAACCAGCTCCTGAAGTTAAGGATATTGCTGAGCTCGTAGCTGATGCGCTGGCTTAATATAGACAGCACCAAGCAAGGAGGGGCTAGGGGAAAGAAGACTGCTGATGCTTGCCTTATAAGCACTTACGACTTCTTAGAGTGATTAGCAAACAACTTATCACTCAGTCCAGTGGCTCCACGTTCTATAGCAGAACGTACTTTAAAATGTGGTAAAGCATCAGTAAGATTCTTTATCTCATCACTTGTTTCCACACCCTCCTTAAAGATGAGATAGCAGCAAAGATCACCCGGCGACAGCAATAAAGCTGCTTGAATTTTGCTCTGAGTAGCATGAACGATATCTCTAGCTTCTTTATCTGGTTCCTCTCCTTTAAGCTCTAAAATTTTACCCTCGTTTTGAGAAGATAGTATTTTATTTTTAAGAGACTTTGATTTAGCGAGGACTTTTGTCTCACCACAATTGATGACATGATCAAGCTCCTCCTGAGCTTTGTCAAAAAGCTTAGCGCGAGTGTAGGCAAGACCGAGATTATAACGAACGACGGCCTCCACTTCTTTTTTATTCTCTGGCATAGAATCCAAAGTTTTTTTATACATATCAAAACTATCGCCTATTTTTCCTCCACGAGCATAGGCGACCGCTTTATTGTTCATATAAGATATGAGCTTAGAAAGCGATTTGAGCTCTCCCATAATCTTCTTTGCTTTTTCTGCGTCCCCTGTTATGCAGGCCACTTTAGCTTCTGACTCTTGAACCTGAACCGATGATTTATCCTGTTCTTTAGCTTGATCAATCGCCTGATTGGCTCCTTTAACATCTCCCACTTCGGTATGGGTTTCAGCTATCATACACAAACGTTCGATATTCATAGGGGATAAGGTCTGAGCTTTTTCCAGACATTTCAAGGCCGTCGGAAAGTCATTTAATTTGATGAGACATTTACCAAGAAAGTTCAAAATAGAAATGGAGTTGGAATGAGAATTGATGGCATCTAACGCTAAATCTCTAGCTAATTCATATTTTTCCTCAGCAAAAGCAAACTGAGCCTCTATCCAACTTTTTTGATTTTTCCCATTATCAGATAGCTTGCTATAGTTGTATCGAAGAGCAAGTGCTTTTTGGAATTGTCCACTTTCAAGAAATTGGATAATTTTTAGCTCCATAGTCTCTGCCACCGAAGAAGCCGGGTAATTGTGTTCTTGTAGAATGGCTATGACTTTCTTCAAAAAATCTTTCTCTTCTATAGGCTTCTGTAAAACTGCAGCTAAACCCATTTCTTTAATGAGAGGCAGGTCATCCGGACTGATGTGGGCACTTACAGCAACTAACAGTGTCGATGGGCTCTTATAGTGAATGCGCTGGGTCAAGTAGGGACCCGATAACTTCTGAAGTTTCCACTCATAAAAAACAAGCTGAGGAGCTCCTTTCTCCTCAATATGGGTCCAAGCCGACTCCCCATCTTCAAACTCATATATTTCTTTCATACCCAGATCTTGAAATGTTTTGCAAATAATCTTCCTATGCTCAAGATCTGCGTCCACAACCATACAGCTGGTCATACCCGTCAGATTTTCTTTCTCTGATGCTGTTGATGGTTCCTCTGACGGCTCAGTCGCATCTCCAAAAAGCTCAAGAGTCACTTCATCAATCTTTTTTTTCTGATCTGGATTTATAGCTAAGATTTGCTTCAAGAGAAGACGAACCTGATGTAACTTTTTTAATTTAAATTGACAACGAACCATCTCAAAAAGGTAGGTAACATCTCCGGGGTATAGGGAAATCATCTTTTTCAGAAACGACAACTTCGAAGGATACATCTCTCTTACATCCAGAACATCGATAAGACAGTTCGCAGAGAGACGGGTTGCATCCCAATTATCCTTCTCGAATGCAGTCAAAAAAGCTTCAAACTGCTCTCCAAGAGTGGTCTTATTAAATGGTTTGTTATAATGAGATAATAGTCCATTCTCATAGGCATACGGAAGAAACTGATAATCACTCTCTTCAACTAGGAACGTAACTTTTACCGATTTTAAAATCTCTTCGTTAAGAATGAGATTCAGTAGTTTTAAACCATTAATGTCCTGATCCAGACAAAGAGGAGTCATAATCCAGCCTACAGACTCAACTTCTAATATTTCAACAGCCTCCTTAATGCTAGAAACTGATTGAACATTACTGTAACCCTTAGCTTTTAAAGTCTCTGCCAGCATTTGGCGAACAGGTCCAGATGGATCAACTGTAATAGCCTTCACAGTCTTATCTTTAAATTTCTCTTCCACAATGATCCCCACTTAAACGAAATATAGCAACTCATCGGTTCGAGGAATTGGAGCCTAAAGCAAACCGGGAGATCTCACCCTAAGATACCTGAATGATAAGATATCTTTAAAACTAAACATTTAGTTGACATCAACTAAATGTTTAGTTTATCCTAAAAACTGGTTCGTTGCGCTGAACCCAACTTTCTCATCTTATGTTTCTTATTAGACCAGAGGTTAAAATCATGCGTTTGCTAACGGAAACTGAACTGGAACTTATGCATATTCTTTGGGTTCTGGGTGGAGCGACTGTTATCGAAGTCCAAGAGAATCTTGCAGATGATCGAGACCTAGCCTACACCTCAGTTTCAACCATCTTACGAATTCTTGAAAAGAAGAAATTTGTCAAAAGTCACAAGGATGGGCGTCGACACATCTATATCCCATCCATCGATAAAAGTGAGTATGAACGTTTCAGTCTACAAACATTACTCTATCAGGTTTTCACAGATACACCGACTCATCTCATACGAACTCTAGTGGACACGCGTGATCTTTCCTCTGCAGAACTTCTTTCCCTGCAAGAGCTTATTGCTAAAAAATTGGACGAAAAATGAGTCTACCCTTACAAATTTATGGAGTTTATACCTGTATCTTCAGCTTAACATCTATCTTATTCATTTTACTCTGCTCAAATTTAAGCTTACAGATGACAGGTCTGAGGCCCCGCGACTTACAAGTTCTTGCAAGACTCGGGCTCATCCTCTCTATGATGGCACCCTTAATCGTCAAAGTCTTACCCAAAAGTAGCCTCCTCATATCTTCTGCTCGTAACTTTGGAGAGAGGTCCACTCTTATAAGTATGAATCCAAGCCCATATATCCCCAAAATCATTTCTCAATCATCGACTATAAACCTAAGCTTGCACTGTGAATCTCTGCTCTTGATCTTTCTCATGACAGGGTTCCTTTTATCTCTTTGGACTTATAAAAAAGACAGAAAACGTATTCATGAATTGCTTAAAAAGGCTGTCCCTTTACGCCAAGTCGGTCGGGTAAAAATTCTAAGTTCTGACGAGATTCAGGTTCCATTCTCCTACCACAATTTCTGGATAGCCTATATCGTCATACCTGAAAATTTTTGCGTCGATTATGATCTATTCAAATTATCGATCTATCATGAAATTCAACATCATCGTCAAAAAGATACGCTCTGGGTTCATCTCGAACAAGGAATTCGATTCCTATTTTTTTGGCATCCGGGCCTTTGTTTACTCAATCGTCGTCTCTCTGAAATTCAGGAACTCGTGTGTGATGAAGCTCTGCTTGGCCGAGCAGATGTCTCCATCAGCACATACTCCCGCTGCCTTCTCAAAGCAGCGCAATATGGAGCAGAAAACCGTCGGATGCTCATCGGTACCATGAGCATGGCGGCAAGCTCATCTTACAAACAACTCACAAGGAGAATCGAAATGATCTTACACCATCAAACTCAACAAAATTCCTTCAAACTAGGTATTTTCGCCATCCTCGTCACAAGTACCATCACGACACTCGCTTTTGCTGCTGAAAGATTCACAATCTATCAGCCTCTCAGCCTTGCAGATGTTCAAACTGTCGTAGACAACTCTAACGAAGACTTCCCTCTCGAAGTCAATCAAGCCATCCTTGATGAGTTGAATATCTATGTAGGGACTGATACTGGCCGCCACTTTGTTCGTTCTGCCTTGGAACGTCGAAAGGCTCTTAACGAAATCTTCGCAAAACACCTAGGCACTAGGGTACCCATCGAACTCGAAGCTATCTCCTTGATCGAAGCCGGATTCCAAAATCTAGCTCCGCATACGTCTTATCCGCACTCAGCAGGGATGTGGCAGTTCATTCCCCAAACGGCACGTGCCTTTGGACTGAGAGTCGATATTGATGTCGACGAAAGACTAGACCTCAATCAATCAACAGATGCTGCCGCCCGGCTTCTCGCAGCCTTGTATTTGCAATTTCAAGACTGGCGCCTCGCTATTCTTGCTTACAATGCCGGAGATCAACGCATACAAGCTGGCATAGAGGCAACCCACAGTCGCAATCCATGGGATATCATCCAGGCTGGTTTTGAAGGTGACACGAGATATCTTGCCAAAGTCATGGCGGGTGTTCTCGTCTTGAAAAATCCAGAGTGGATCAATCGAAACTAGCTAAGGGGGCTGGACCACTGCGCAGCTGGTTCCATGCAAAAGGAGCAGACGGAACCTAAGCCAGTAAAGTAAGTCCCTTAGCTTTCACCTTAGCTCGTTTCACCTTAGCTCGGAGCAAAATAACCTTAACTCTAGCTCGTTTCACCTTAGCTCGGAGCAAAATAACCTTAACTCTAGCTCGTAGCTCTAGCTCAGCTCGTAGCTCTAGCTCTAGCTCTAGCTCTAGCTCTAGCTCTAGCTCTAGCTCTAGCTCTAGCTCTAGCTCTAGCTCTAGCTCTAGCTCTAGCTCTAGCTCTAGCTCTAGCTCTAGCTCTAGCTCTAGCTCTAGCTCGGAGCAAAATCACAGATGGAGTAGCTCTAGCTCGGGAGTAGCTCTAGCTCGGAGTAGCTCTAGCTCGGAGCAAAATCACAGATGGAGTAGCTCTAGCTCGGGAGTAGCTCTAGCTCGGAGCAAAATCACAGATGGGGTAATTTATCTCGACTATAGGACGTCATTCGACGACATCATCCTTAACATCCATGATGCTCTCACTATGTATCCAAGACGCTTAATCATCTCGAATAATTCATATGCTCACGTCATCTCTCGATGTCACAATAAGGAGATGTTATTAGCTCCCCATAAAATCAAAGTACATCTTCTGCTTCTTTGGGCAAAATATAAAAGTAGATATGGCATAAAAATATTTGACTTTATCATCATGGACAATCACTTCCATATGTTGGTTCAGGCCAAGAGTTCTGAGCATTTAGGCCACTTCATGCGAACTGTAAATTCACAGCTAGCTAGACATATCAACTCCTTTTTTAGCAGAGATAGCCAAGCGATTCGAGAACGATATAAATCACCTATGATAACTAATGCACGGTATGTGCAGAATGTGCAGCAATATATTTGGCTCAATCGATATAAGGTAAATAAAACCCATCCTGATCAAGACCCTTTTTGTTCAGCCTCTTGGCGTTTAGCTCTTACCAAAGTGCTCACTCATTTTGAACTTTCAGAAAAAAAAGTAAGCGTCCTGTCAGGACTTTTAAATCCATACAAACAAATCCCCGGATGTGAATCCATTCAAGAAAAAAGGTATGTCAGAGATTTTTTGAATGCTGCGCTTTCAAAGCTTTTGGAACTAACCCGAGAGATTTTTGAAAATTCCCACACCATTGGCGACAGAGCCGATATCATTTTTCGTCGCGAGTTTTTATCAGCTTTTAGAAAAACATACATCCCCTGGCTCTCTTCCTGAAGAAGATTACTTTTCAAAATTAAATTATCATTCGAGTTAACTGCATATATGTTATCATTTTATCTATTTAACTAAAATAAATCTTCCTTAAATTTTTAAGGTGTTTTTTTCTAAAAAAAATTTCCATACACAGGTCCTTCCTCACTAAAATCAATAGCCTGTGCTTTCAAAATAGCAGAAAACGAATATCTGAAAATTTTTTTGGGGAATTTTTTGATGAATTTAAGAAAAAGTTCGAGAATATGACTCCGTGCCAAAAAGTTCACATGCCAAAAAGTTCAAAAAGTTACGAGAATATGACTCCGTGCCAAAAAGTTTACGTGCCAAAAAGTTTAAGATTTGTAAGTTCTTGAGAACTTACAAATCTTATGTTACTGTCCGCACGAAAAATATCCGTCATGCCGAGCAAGCAGGGCCATTCGAGGGATCTCGGGCCCCCGGAACTGTCGAGATCTATCGACAGTTCCTGCTCTGAGTGAAGTCGAAGAGTTCGAGATGACGTTCATGTTTGGAGCTAGGGGTGCGTAAATTCATTTGTTTTACATAGTAAAAGAGGATTGAAAATGTTTAGATATTATATACAGCAATCTAAATTTTTAATTTTATTGGCGACGATTTTATGTACTCCACAGATCTTTGCGTCAGACGTGCCTCTTAAAGAGAGACCTCAAACAATCGAAAATATAAAGCCGCAATCGCACTATCAGCATGAATTTTTTCTGGGTTATTTAGGTGTCTACGGTTCTGCTGAATATCGTTTTATCTTTAAAGACACTGATACACTCTCATGGTATGCCGCTGCCGGTGCGGATGCTTCATCAAGTGGGAGGGAGACCTATCATGTCACAGGTGGCGTCCGTTATAGCCCTTCTGAGAATGTGAACTTATATGCAGGGGTAGGAGGTCTATCTTTTATGACGAATAGAGCTGAGCAATCAGGCCCAATAGTTGAATTTAAGATAACACAAAAGAGCAATAGTTTTTTGGATGTTCAGTGGTTTGGCCTCGGCTTTGGACCAAATTCTTGGTATCTGCAATGCCTAGGTGCGGTCTTTAAATTTTAGAATTCTGTCCATTCGAGCTATATGAGAGTTTGAGAACTTACAAATCGTCAGGGGGGATCCTAAAGGACTTTAGAAGAAAGAACTTTCTAGAGTGCTCGAGGCCAGACTTGAACTGGCACGAGGGGTAACCCTCCCAAGATTTTAAGTCTTGTGTGTCTACCGATTTCACCACTCGAGCAAGAGAAGGATCAAAGGAAGACCTAGCATAGTCTATCTGATTTTGGAAACCAAAAAACTCCGCCAACCAAGATCTTAGCGCTATTGGCGTAAAATCCATTCCCCTCCTGCTCCAACCCGTGTCGTCCCCCCACAGGCCGTTGAAGCGTCCTGTTTGCAAGCCTCTAATCACAAATCGTAACCAGCCGCTCACACCTTGAGCTGACCACCTCCCTGCCGCCACTCACCCTTCATGTTCGATGTTCGTTATCCCCACTACTAAGGCTTAGCAGAGGATCTCGTTCTCATATCAGTTATAGCTAAGAAAAGAATCCAGCTTTCTGGAGAATCTTAGACAGCAGATCTCTTTTTCGATCCGAGAGGGAGACGGGAACATTAGCAAGAACATTTTTTAAATCTAAAAGAGTACCTGGAACTCCCTCAAAGTTTTTCTCAGGGGAATCGTCCATTCGACCCTCATGATCATCACTGTCGATCATCGGACTTTTGAGAAGATCTTCCCGCTCATTGTTCATCATTCCTGGGAGTATAGCGCCCAATCTTGCTAACCGCTGAAGCGCTCTATAAGGAATACCATCCCAAGACAATCCCTCCCATGCTCCGTATTGGTAAAGATAAGAAGAAAAATTAAACCAAATTTTTCTTCTTTGAAGCCAAGAGAGATTCTTTGTTTCATCAAAACTGAACCAAAGAGCCGGAGGTCTCCTCGCTTGCAGAAATCCGACCGAACCCCACTGCCGCACCGACCTCTGCCTATTTGAATGGTCTATCGAAACTGACTTGCGGCGTCTGGGCTTGTAAAGAAAAACTTCTAAGTTATTTTGATAATCTTCTGTAAGAGATCTTCGGTGAATATCTTCAACACTTGGAATGCACCAGAGAGGATTTTGACACGCGTCCAGTTCGCCATAACGATCAAATAAGCCAAAAGGGATAAGCCCAGAACTAAGAAAGACGTCCCACCATTTTTGAAAAGATTGACGGAGCTCCCGGGCATGGAAAAATGTGTCTACAAAAATAGCATCTTCAAAAAATGTATCGCTGGGGGAAGCCTGACGAAACTTTTTGTCAAGAATGGGACTGAACTTTCGCAAGCAAAAAATCCAACGTTTAGCGCTTTTAAGATCCTTCTTTTTTTCGAAAGAAAGACCTAAAATCCTCAGACTTTTCCGTAAAGACCAGAGCCAAGATCGAGCTTGTGAATTGTAAACCATAACCCGCATCGTTCCCCCTTCCTTCAGCCTCCGAGTGAGCGGAGCTAAGACATCTGAAGGAGAGGCCAGGTGGTGAAGAACGCCGTAGGCGTCAATATGGTCAAAATGTATAGGGCTTTTTTTAGCAAAATTCTCGAGATCATCATGAATAAAAACCACTGAAGAGGATGAATTCCTCATCCGTAGCTGTGCACGCTTCAAATTAGCCAAAGAAAGATCTAATGCAAACACCTGATGAGAAGAGGGCTCCAGCTGTCTAATAACAAGAGGAAGCATCTCCCCGCATCCTGCAATCAGAACACGAGGGCAAGACTGCGCAGATTTTACGCTGTCGTCACGAGCAAACAACGACGGAACAATACCGCTGACTCCTTTAAGAAGACATCCTGCGAAAAGGGATGACGCCGAATAACTGTCTTGCCAAAATGGCTTCCCCAGCAATGGGTAAGATGGATATGGGAAGAGATTATACTGCAGCTCAACAGAAGCCGTTATCCCTCTTGAAATGGACGTATCTATACTAGTCAAAGTAAGCCCCATACATCCCCGCGAATACTGTTATTCAGGTCACCGTACGCACAGCCTCCTTAGAACCGACCTTCGGCGTGATGATAACGAAATCTAAGCCTCCAGCTGATCATTTCATTTTTTAGACAGCTCGATTATACTCCACCTACATCACATCAATTGCCATATATCGACAAGCTGTGATAAAGCTGTGTTGGGTGTGTTGGTGAGTCTTTTAAAAGCGCAGTTCAATTTTTTGAACAAAGAGCATGAGGTTGAATACCGTGTCCCTTTCTTCAAGACCTTCGTCTATTTTTGCGTCTGTTTTTCAAGAGCTCCTGGCCTCATGCCCACAAGCTCGAATTGAAAAAGGGCCCTCGCTTGAGTTTAAATCGGGAGCCGCAAAAGAGGATTGCTGCCTTGTGCACAGCCCACAGCATATCGTCGACGTCGCGCGCGAACTGAAGAAGAACTATCCGTTCCTCATGGATGTCTGCGGGGTTGACTACCCGGAACGCAGTAAGCGTTTCGAACTGGTTTACCATTTTGCCGATCCCCAAAAGCAGCAACGGCTCCGAGTCAAAGTTCCTTTATCAGAAGGAGAGGCCATACCTTCTGTTACCTCGGTCTACCGTTCAGCCGATTGGTTCGAGCGTGAGGCTTATGACCTTTTTGGCATTCCTTTCACCGGACATCCAAATCTACGTCGCATCCTATGTCACAATGACTTTGTAGGTCACCCTCTCCGAAAAGACTATCCGGCAGACAAACGACAGCCATGCCTCACCCCACTCGACCATGTTTTTGCTAAAGATCGAGAGCGCATGATGCGCGAGGAAAAAGATTATCTCTCAGACAAGGTCTGGATCAATATCGGACCTGCCCATCCAGCGACACACGGAACTCTCCGCTTTATGGCTATTCTCGAAGGGGAGACTGTTAAAAAACTGGACTTTGAAATAGGCTACCTTCATCGCTGCTTTGAAAAGATGGCTGAGACACATACATACAATCAGGTTATCCCCTACACAGATCGTTTGAACTACTGCTCAGCTCCTATGAATAATAATGTGTGGTGTCGAACGATAGAGAAGCTCTGTGACATCCAAGTCCCCCTCCGAGCCGATATGATAAGAGTTATCATCGATGAGTTTTCTCGCTGCATCGATCACTTCGTCTGCATTGTAACGCAGGCTCTCGACTTAGGTGGGATGACCAACTTCTGGCTTGGTATGAAAGCGCGCGAGGCAGTGCTCTCTCTCTTTGAGAAGCTATGCGGAGCTCGTCTGACTGTATCTCTCGCAAGAGTTGGTGGTCTCGGCTTCGAACTGCCCCCAGGATGGGTGGAAGAGGCTCTACGTGTCTGCGATATTATTATGGAGGCGAGATCAGAGGTCGACACTCTCTGTACAAAGAATCGTATCTTTGTGAACAGGATGGTTGGCGTCACTTCCGTCTCAGCAGAAGACGCCATAAACTGGGGTTTTACCGGTCCCTGCCTTCGCGCATGTGGTGTTCCCATGGATCTTAGAAAAGACGAGCCTTACAGTGCCTATGAATATTTTAACTTCGATATCCCTATAGGAGAAACAGGGGACTGCTATGATCGGTACATGGTTCGCATGGAGGAGATCAAACAATCGGTCTCCATCATCCGACAGGCCTTGAAAAGCCTACCTGAAGGACCCATCTGCAGTTCTGATCCAAGGGTAAGCCTCCCAGATAAAGAAAATGTTTATGGCAATATCGAAGGCCTCATGCATCAGTTTATGCGGGTTATCCATGATGTACGCCCACCTATCGGTGAAGTTTACTGTGCCAGTGAAGCTGCCAATGGAGAGCTCGGCTTCTACGTGGTAAGTGACGGTTCCAGTCATCCGTATCGGGTGAAGTGTCGCCCTCCATGTTTTGCTATTTTCCAAGCTTTTCCCAGTATTTTACCAGGTCATATGCTATCGGATGTGATTGCCACATTGGGGACTTTAAACATCGTCGCTGGCGAATTAGACCGTTAGTCGCTGTCAGGAGCGGAAGACATGAGTGTTTTTTCCAAACGTTTAAATGAAAAAATAGAACACTTTCTCACTCGTTATGAAACAAAAAGGTCGAGCATCCTACCTGTGCTCCATGAAATCCAAGATGAATGTGGTTGGATTCAGGAAAAGCATATTGAGGCTCTTGAAAAGGAGCATGGGCTTGCCCGCATCCACGTGATGGAGGTTGCAACCTTTTACTCGATGTATAGACTCGAAGAGTCCAAACCGTTCCGTATTCTCTTCTGTGACAATATTGTTTGCAATATGATGGGAGCCAAGGAATCCATGCGGGTGATCCGGCAAAAGATTCAAACTCTCGAGAAAGAGGGGAAACCTTGTCCCTTTAGTCTTCAAGGTGTTCCGTGTCTTGGAGTTTGCGATGGTGCCCCTGCCATGCTTGTTAACAAAGAGAGACATCTCAAAGTCTCTAGTGATCGGGTGGAAACCATTTTGGCAGCTTATACTCAGACAGAATAAGCCCCCATAGGCAGAGTTCCCAAGGAGAGGTTTAGGGGAAACCTTACCTGAGCGTAGTCGAATGGGTGTACAGCTGGTTCCCCTAAAAACAAGCAGCTGGTTCCCCCAAAATAAGAGTTCGCAGACGAAGGCAAAATGCATGGAACAGCACACACAAATCCTCACCCATTGGAAGCACATCCCTAATTCGAGGGCCCTTTCAACCTATATCGAGCATAGGGGCTATGAGGCTCTCAAAACGAGCTTAGCTACGCTTAAGCCTGAGCAGGTGATTCAACTTGTCAAAGACTCTGGACTCAGGGGACGGGGGGGAGCCGGGTTCCCAACCGGGATGAAGTGGGGTTTTGTCCCGAAAGCTGCCCCTGAGAAGTACTTACTTTGCAATAACGACGAGGGGGAGCCAGGAACCTTTAAAGACAGGTACCTGATCGAATTAAGCCCTCACAGTCTTGTTGAGGGCATGATCCTCTCCGCCTATGCTATCGGGGCAAAAAAGGGTTACATCTACACTCGCTGTGAATTTTATGAAGAAATCGAGTGGATCGAAAAAGCTATTGAAGAAGCTTACAAAGCTGGTTTTTTAGGAGACAATATCCTAGGCTCGGGCTTTAGTTTTCACCTTGACCACTACCGAGGAGCTGGGGCCTACATCTGTGGAGAAGAGACAGGACTCATCTCATCACTAGAAGGAAAAAAAGGCCAACCTAAGCTGAAACCTCCCTTCCCAGCCATTTCCGGATACCTGGGCAAACCAACAGTCGTCAACAACACTGAAACCCTGGCAGTGGTTCCTTGGCTTATTCTCAATGGCCCGCAGGCCTACAAAAAAATAGGCACCGAAAAAAGTGCTGGGACTAAACTCTTTTGCATTTCTGGCCCTGTCGTTAGGCCTGGAGTTTATGAGCTGCCATTGGGCTATAGCTTAAAAAAATTCATATACGAAGACGCTGGCGGCTTACTCCCAGGTAAAGCCCTAAAGGGGGTGATCCCTGGAGGAGCTTCTGCTCCGATCCTAGTCCCGGAAGAAGTCGAGAAGGTCACTCTCGACTATGAGAGTATGGCCCAAGCGGGAACTATGCTTGGCTCAGGGGCCGTCATGATTGTCCCTGAAGATCATTCGATTCTTGAACTTCTCAAAGTCACTGTAGATTTCTTTCATCACGAAAGTTGTGGCCAGTGTACTCCCTGTCGAGAAGGAACAGGTTGGATAGCTAATATTCTAATGCAGATGACCCGAGGTCAAGGGAGCGAAGCTGATCTCGACCGCGTCTTCTCTATTGCAGATCATATGATGGGAAGAACAATCTGTGCGCTATCTGATGCTGCAGCTATGCCAACTAAGGCTATACTCAAAAAATTCCGAGCGGAAATAATCTCCCAGATGAAAGTAAGTAGACAGACCAACAGGACCGTTCCACAGAGGTGAGCGCGTGAATCAAGAGCGAGTGGGTGATCAAGTCACCTTTAAACTAAATGGAAAAGAAGTCTCCGTTCCCAAGGGGTGGACGGTCATGCAGGCGACCCAAAGAGAGCAAGTGAAAGTACCTCACTTCTGCTGGCATCCTGGACTTTCTATTGCCGGGGTTTGTCGCTTCTGCATGGTTCGCGTCGAAGGACGTCCCAAGCTAGAGGTAGCCTGCAACCTACCTGCTATAGACGGGATGGTCGTCGACACCCTATCCGATGATGTCAAAGAAGCTCACAAATGGGCTCTCGAATTTCACCTTGTCAACCACCCCTTGGACTGCCCTATTTGTGATCAAGCTGGGGAATGTGGACTGCAAGACTACTACATGGAAGTAGGCCGTTATAAGAGCCAAGTGACGGGAGATAAAGTTCTCAAACCAAAAGCATTGGATGTAGGATCTGCCCTTGTCCTCGATACGGAACGTTGCATACTTTGTTCCCGATGCGTACGTTTTGAAGAAGAGGTCACCAAGACAAACGGGCTTGGTATTTTAGATCGTGGGGATCGTGCGATTATTAGCACCTACAACGGGGAAAAGATCACTCATCAATACCAAGAAAATCTAGTCGACATCTGTCCTGTCGGAGCCTTCACCTCGAGACAGTTCCGCTTTAAACAACGAGTTTGGTTCTTGAAAGAAAAAGACAGCATCTGTCCGGGCTGTTCGACAGGATGTAAGATCAGTGTCCATTCCCGTCCAGAACTCAGAACATACTACCGTATCAAACCCGTCCTGGACGAAGAGGTGAATGGTCATTGGATGTGTGATCTCGGTCGAACGATGTTTAGGCATCTCAATCCAGATGAACGCCTGGATCAAGCCTCGTCTATTCCTGGGGAGGAGCTCCCAAAGAAACAATCAGAGCTTACCCCCTCTCAGAAAAGAGCATACCTTCTCACCAGAGATGCTCTCAGAATTTTAGCTCAGAGAATCGAAATAACAGCTAAGGAAGACATCGCTCTCCTCATATCGGCTCAATACACGACAGAAGAGTATGAATCTCTGCTACAGCTTTTCGTCACAGAGCTCGGCATTAGAAATGTTTACCCTTGGAGAGACTCTGGAGAGACTATCGATAGTTTTGACCAAATCCTTCTCCGCGGGGACAGAAATGCCAACACACAGGGACTCCATCAGAGTTTGGCGACCGTCCATTTAGACTTGCCTGTAAAAAATGAATTCGAGAAATGCCTAAAGTCTCAACCTAAAGTTCTGATCGCCCTCTGCCCTGAGATCAGCGCAAGTTTTCCAAATTTGAAAGCAGAATTAGGTTTATTGAATGAGCTCCCCTTTGTTTCTCTTTGGACCTGCTCATTCGCCACTGAAGACTTCAAAGGCCTTGCTCAGCTCATCCCCATGAAGGGCTTTACGGAGAAAAAAGGTTCTTACATCAATGCAATGAAGAAAAAACGAGAACTTCTGGACCCGTACCCTTCCGTCATTTATGAGGCCAAAGATGTCATTGAGGCCGTGCATATTCTGAGAGAGTATTTGCCATAGTCATGTACATGTAACTGTAGTTTTCCAAAATGTGTTAGCTGCTAGGCGCCGCAGGAGCGAGCAGCGCAGTTTACATGAGGTAAATGAGCAGCGCAGCGACAAGACAACAACGCAGATGACATATTTTTGAAAACTACACAGCGAGAAGGAGGGCCCCGTGGCCACAATCAAGGTCGAAAGACCTCCTCAAGATAAGAATGTTTTTGCTTCAACCTGGGGCTATTTCACGAGTATCAGCTCTGGAATGTGGCTCACCTTAAAGATATTCTTCAAACAGCTTCTCCGTATAGAACCCTCTGAAACTTTGGAATGGCCTGAGGCACCCGCCACTTATGGGGAGAGGTTTAAGGGGAAGCACTTCCTAACAAAACGCGAAGATGGACAAGTCCGCTGTACAGCCTGCTTTCTCTGTGCAACAGCTTGCCCTGCCCAGTGCATCCATATCGAAGCAGGCCAGCATCCCAACAACGAGCTAGAAAAATTTCCTATCCGCTTTGAAATCGATATCCTCCGCTGTGTATTCTGCGGGTATTGTGAAGAAGCTTGCCCAGTAGACGCCATCCGACTAGGCCCTGAGTACGCAATGGCCGATACTGCTCAGAAGAAATGGGTTTATACCAAAGACTACCTGGTCGATCGCAAAGAGCTATCTGGTGGTGTCCATTCTGTCAAAGTTGAAAACGAAAAGCACCCCAGCATAGATCACCTGCCTAGTGGAGAAGAACGACGCAGCCTCGTCCGTCATGGCCATCATGACTGACGCTTATTCTTTCCCCAGCAAACCTTACATGTCCCTGTTGAAAGGGGAGGATTTCGGCCAAGATTCCTAAAGAGGGTGTTCCCCTCTCCACACAAAACCCTCGATTGACAATTTTCCATCATATTGGTAACTAATTGATATTAATGGATAAACAAAGAACGAGGTATCCCATGTTCCATTTCTATCGCTGCTCCCTTTTCCTTCTTGTCTTCTTATTTGAGATCACTGGAGCTCAGGGCTCTGAGTCGCACCCTACTCCCCTTGTGAATCACTCCACTCAGGCAGACATGGAACTAGATCAACTTGCTGAAGAATTTTTATCATCCCTAAATTGGTCTAATCCCTACGTTAAAGATGCTCTGCTCAGTAAAGTCCGATCTCAAGATGAGTTAAAACGCGTTGTCGTAAAGACGGCCTTCTTGATCAAAAATCGCTCGAATCCTCTAAGCTTTGAATCAGAACTCAAAGAAAAATTTTCTCATCTGATGAAGATTACCTCTGAACTATTCCCTGAACTCAAGTGGAATGAATACGTCTTAAATCATGGCCCTAATCCAAAGGTTCCAGACGAACTTGCAAACGACCCACGATTTTTAGAACAAATCAAACGAACCAAATATGGGGTGAGTCTTCTTGAGAAATCTTTGCGCCAACTCCTTCCCTGGGGAGATCAATACTTCTATGGCCAAGCAGACAATACGGCCCCCCTCTACCTCACAAAGCTTCAAGAGCTTGCAGGACTGATGCAGAACACTTTAGGGAGCACTTACACAAATCAGACCTTCTATTTTGCTGTGCAAGATGATCATGTAGCGCACGTAACCTTGCTAGCAGCCCGACGCTTCTCAGATCACTATGAATTTGCCATCATCGACAGCACCGGAGGAAAGTTTAGCATTCAGCCCGGCCCTATAACCGATTCGGTTTTTATCCAGAAATATACCGATCTACTCATCCAAAGTTTTGGCTTTTCATCTGTTAAAATTTCTTATTTTCCGACCAAACGCCAAAGGGATCTCATAAGCTGCCCCATCTTCATCTACCGTGATTTCTTTACAGCAAAGCACATCTCTATCTTTGACTACATCCAAGCTGTCGAAATGAGATTTCCATACATGATCAGTAGCACAGAGATTCGCGGCCCTGGAGAACACTTTGCTTTTGTCCAGTCTGTTCCTGAACACCCATCCCTCCTTGTTCTTTCTCAAACAGTACAGTCTCCAGACCTACTGACCCGCAATTTCACAGCTGACTTTGTTGACATCAACCACTACGAGGCTCAAATGGCCAAGAACATAAGTCTCGATGCAAATCAAAAGCCTATAAACTTTGCGGCTCAAAGAGAATCTTTAGATTTGATTTCCGCTCTCTTAAAGTTCAAACTCTTGGGAGGGGCTCTTTTCCGCTAGTTGCTTGACAGGTGCTAGCTTCAACCTTACAATGGCCAGCCAATCCGTTAGAGTTTTTACTCTTTCGAGCTTGACTCAAAATTGATTCAGGTTGATTTTTTTCTGTTATTTCTGAGGTTTGACAATGAAACGAACTTATCAGCCCAGCCGGGTCCGAAGGTTAAGAACGCATGGTTTTAGGGAGCGAATGTCTACTCCTGGTGGACGTAACGTCCTTAGAAATCGCCGAGCTAAAGGTCGCAAGAGACTCGCTCCTAGCAATTATAAGAAGTAAGCCACTATAATTATAGAGATGCGGGGATGTCAGTGAGCATAAGTTCAGGCGCTGTCTCCTCTAGTGGATTTCGCCTTCAAAAGCAGCAACGCCTCTTAAAAAGAGCAGACTTTAAAGAGACCCTGTCTGGCGGTAAAAAATTCGTCAGACGGGATTTTGTTGTTCTCGCCAGGCCTCTGCCTGACTCCGAACTCCATTCCTGTGCTCGAGTCGGATTTATCGTCTCTAAAAAAAGTATCAGCAAGAAGGCTGTTACAAGAAATTACGTAAAACGTAAGTTTCGGGAAGCCTATAGGCTACTCCCCTCACAGGAAAGACTATATGGCTGCCAGATTGTAATTGTTGCAAGGTCCAACTCTGTCGAGACTCCTGTTCCTCTTCTTTCGGAGTCCCTCTCTTTAGGATTTCAGCGGCTCAGATCCCTTCTGAGTCATTAGAGTTTTACAAGCATGAAAGTCCCAGATCGCATAAAACCGCTTATTCACGAAGGTCACGTTGACCGTGTCATCACCCAACTTATGAGTGGTAAGGAAGCGACTGTCTACGTGGTCGAATCCGGTGATAAGTTGATGTGTGCAAAAATTTATAAAGAAGCCAACCAAAGGAGCTTCAAGCATAACTCTGACTATACGGAAGGACGTAGGGTACGAAATAGTCGCAGATCTCGCGCCATGGAAAAGAGCAGCCGCTATGGCCGTCAAGAACGGGAAGAAGCCTGGCAAAACACAGAAGTTGAAGCCATGATCCGGGCAGCTGCAGCCGGAGTCCGAGTCCCTCAAATCTATAACTATGTTGAGTCCGTCCTTCTCATGGAACTCATCGTCGATGAAGAGGGCAATCCCGCACCCAGGCTTCATGATGTAAGTTTTACCGCAGATGAAGCCCGCACCCACCACCAGCACATGCTGACGGAAATCGTTCGCCTGCTTTGCTGCGGGATGGTCCATGGCGACTTATCTGAGTACAATGTACTTTTTGGTGAAGTAGGACCCGTCATCATCGATTTTCCCCAGGCTGTTGATGCAGCAGGCAACAACAACGCAAGTAAGATCCTTGAACGGGATGTTCGGAACATGGCCTCTTTTTTTGGTCGTTTTGCTCCTGAGCTCATCTCTACAAATTATGGAAAAGAGATCTGGGATCTTTATCGAAAAGGAAAGCTCACTACGGAAACAAAGCTCACTGGAAAATTTGAAAGCAAGTTTGGACCTGTCAATGTCCGAGATGTCCTACAAGTGATAGACGACGCAAGAGAAGAAGCTGTGAAGGCAGCCGAAAGGAAAAATTCTTAATTCCTCTTCATATGCAAGGAGGGGCCAGGGGGAAACCTTGCCATGAGCCCGTTCGACGGAGCCTGCCCTGAGCGGAGTCGAACGGGTGCGCAGCTGGTTCCCCTTGAAATATTCTTGCCATAACTTACAATCAGTTTAAAATTTGATCAGATTTGGTCACTTTAAGAAGTGACTCCCACTTTTCATACGGAATATCTTCCGAGTAATAGACTTTGTGATAGAGAGCTAAAATATTTCTAGCAACACGATTCCAATTGAATTTCTTCACCTGCTGATAGCCCTTTTCGATAAGGGCTGCTCTTAAATCTGGATGAGTGATAATCTCCTCCATAGCCTCCGATAGGGCATTAGAATCGCTAGGATCCACCTGCAGTGCAGCATCCCCAACGATTTCAGGGATAGAAGAACTATTGGAAGTCACGACCGCCGTTCCGCTAGCCATGGCCTCCAGTGGAGGAAAGCCAAAACCCTCATAGAGACTTGGATAAGCAACCAGTTTGGCGTGTTTATAAAAAACCCTTAATGTATTTTCATCCACAAAGCCCTTGATGATAATATCCTCTTTGAATTCCTCTTCCACAGGGAGGTGGATCTTAGAAAATAAAGAATTAGATCCACCAATCAACACGAGTTTCACAGCTAAGTTTTTTTGTTTTTTACGAAGCTTAACAAAAGCCTCAATCAAGACTTCAATATTTTTCCTAGGCTCCAAGGAGCCAACGTAAAGAATATAGCCATCGCGAATGAGAGCATTCAGATCTGCTTGCTCATCTATTTTAAATGATGCTGTTTTTGAAAAGAAAACTTCATCAACAGCCCAGTAAACCATGCTCACATGACTCGGATCAAGCTTGAAAAACTGCATGAGATCATTACGGGAGTTATTGCTATTGGTCACTACATGTGTAGCTTTTCTGACCAGTCGAGGAATTACAAAACGATACCAGGTTCGAAACGAAAAGCGATACCATTGGGGGTTCACCACAAAACAAAGATCATGAATATGAACAATCGACTTCCCATAAAAAAACAGGGGAGACATATTGGCAGGTGAATGCAAAATATCTATTCTATACTGACTGGCCAATTGAGGCAGTTTGATCTGCTCCCAAAGAAGATTTTTAAAAGTTTCACCACCCTTTATGTCGGACGTTATAATGTGAACGTTCGGGTGTTTCCACTCCTCACAGCCCAGCTGCTCTGGACCTGTAAAAATGTAGTACTCATTTTCACGATCAATCTTTACAAGAGTAGACACCATGCTGTGAGCAGCCCTCTGTACTCCTGTTTTTTGGGTTACTAGAAATCTACCGTTGATCCCTATTCTCATAGCGCCTTACCTCATCTACATCGCTCGTAGACAGAAAGTGTCTTTTCCCCCATCTCCCTCCAAGAAAACTGCTGAGCATGAAGAATCCCTTTCTGTCTCTTGTCCTCTGCTAAAGCAGGCAGATTCTCCAGCAGATTTGCCATCTGATGAATATCATAAGGATCTACAAAAATACCATATTCACCAACTACTTCAGGCAGACTAGAGGACCTAGCAACTAGTACAGGGACACCACAAGCAAGCGCTTCAAGAGGGGGTAAACCAAAACCTTCATAAGTTGAGGGATAAGCAAAGAATTTACAGAGATTGTATATAGCTGGCAGGTGAACCTCCTCGATGAACCGAGTAAAATAGAGAAGGTGCTTCTTGCCATAACTATCTGCAATTTTAAATAATTGCTCATCCGTCGGCCCTCCCAGCACGAGGGGAGTCTTTAGTTTAGATAAACAGTAAGCTCTCACAAGCTGCTGGATGTTCTTGTGAGGCTTATCATTCGACAAGCAGAAGATAAACTCGTCTGGCAGTTCATACAATTCTTTTACGTAAAATAACCAGTTTTTATTATCGGTTAGGGGACGATAGTTAGCTGCTACGCCATTGTAAGTCACAAAAACTTTATCTTCAGGCAGTCCTAAATTTTTAACAATTTCATTTTTTGAAAATTGGGAAACAGTCAAAATAAATCGAGATCGGCGGATACAAGTTTGAACAAAAGTCAGATAGTAAAACTGATGCAAAGGGGTATAGAACTGGGGAAGAACAACGTGATTCAAATCATGAATGGTCATGATCAGCTGACAGGGACAAAACAGAGGGCCCACAAATGAGGGGGAATGAAAAAGATCGGCCTCAATTTGCCTTAAAATTTGGGGTAACTCGTACTGCTCCCTAAAACTAATCCATCTGGACTTAACCTCAACCAGCTCCATGTGCGGTGGCCACTGGATCTGGTAAAGAGGACTTGAAGGGCCAACGAGTATATAGAATCTGTGCTCTTTCCCTATCTCTCTAAACTGACTCAAGAGCTCAAATACATAGCGAGCGATGCCATGCATGGCATCTGATTTTATCATCCTCGCGTCCAATGCCACTTTCATTTTCGAGCTCTGCTAAAATGCCCAGCCAATTTCTAATCCTAATTTCACAGAGCTCATGAGCCGACGTTGCAGCGAGTCTCGAGCTGCTTCGGAAAGAAGGAGAGAATCGTTCCCGATGTCTTCTGACTTTGACTCTGTAATTTGACTCTGGAAATGCTTAAGTCCAGCGTAGGACCCTATCATAAAACCTAGATCTTCTCCCACAAAACGATAACCTAACCGCGAAAATGCAGTCGGGCCGGTAATCTCTAGATGATTTTCATTTATATCAGCGTTCGCCAAACTCGACTCGAAACTGCTGTTGAAGGCATTTGTTTTTCTCCAGTCGGCCTGCATCCTGCGGTAGCCCAGGCCAACCCCCCAGTAAAAGCCTGACATATTCTGCGGGTTATGAAAGCGGGAGTACATAAGACCAAGATCACGCCCATCTGTCCACAGACCATCTTTCGCAGGGGATTTCAAGTCACCCCCTGACAGCTCTTGTCGCTTATCCACAGAGCCCCATTCTGCCCACTCAAGGGCAAGGGAACCTTTCTGGGCAAGGTTATATTCCCCGCGGAGACTTCCCTCCCGACCTGCTGTGACCAAAGGCAGGGACAAAACGAAAGTTTTTGCCTCACAGTAAGCCTGCGCTGAGCACAAGATCTGGGCAAAGATCACAGATAAGAAGATAAAAAGTTTGCCGTTTCCTTCAAAAATAGGCAACTTTTGAAAACGAGAAGAGGAGCTCATGGTACCCTCCAAAAATTTAAAAAATCATCCCACCAGTTTATTATACGCGTGAGCACCGACAAATGCTTTGCATCGCCCCCTTTGAACTGTAGAATTTTTTGATCATTCGTCAAAAAGGACATAAAGATGCAAGAAGTCAAAAATCAAAATCCAGAGACCGGCTTCAGAGTTTTTTGGGAAATTTCATACCTCAGAAGCTCTGATGGGACGAATCTACGATATGGAGTGTTTAAAAAAAAACCAAACGTAAACCGATGGCTCGTGTTCCTCAATGGGCATAGCGAGTTTATCGAACGCTACGACTACCTCCCCAAGGATCTTGAGCTTGATGAAAGCGTTGGTTTTTTAACCTTAGACCACAGATCTCACGGACTTTCAGAGGGCAAGCCAGCTCTGCACTTCGAAGATTACAACAAGCCCGCTAAAGATCTGCAAGAACTCATTGCTTTGGTCGTAGGAAGTTCACCCTATTCCATAGCAGCCCATTCCATGGGAGCCCTGATCTCACTCTACGCCCATATGTCCGGTTATATCAAACCAGAAAAAATGATCTTCAGCGCTCCTTTTCTAGGGGTTTGCCATCCCCTCCCCTCTTCCATCCTTAAAGTCATTGCAAAGGCGGCTGTCAAGTTAGGACTTTCCTCCAAACACTTTGCCCAAAGCCTTCAAACCAAACGCGTCTTCGAAAATAACGTCTATACTCATTCGGCCAAAAAATTTTTCAAACGCTACCAATACCCCTTTTATGCCGAGGGGGTGACCTGCGGATGGGGACTTGCGTCTTTCCAAGCTATCGATTTTGTTTTTCAGGAAGAACAGATTAAAAAAATAAGTGCACCCATCCGCATATTGCTGGCTGAAGATGAAAGGATCGTAAACAATGCTGAAATTCTACGCTGGGGAGAAAAGGCAAACCAAGTGATGACTACACCCATTGAATGGATTCATATCCCAAGAAGTAGACACGAACTTTTTGCAGAGGCAGGGTCGGCCTACAGAGAAGTTCTTCGGCTCACAAAAGAGTTTATATAGCCGCTGCCATTGAGGTAGATTTTATCTCATAAAACAAAAGAAAAGACCATGTTTTTAAGTGTTTTTTGATTATTCAGGTTCGACTATTTAGAAAAAAAATAGACATCCGTCTGCCTCGTACGGACATTCGCAGGATTGTGAGTACTGGGGAATCCTTTTTTGCGATGATTCTCAATGGTCTTGGATTTTCAAATCGTAGGCTCTCTCTCCTTCCTCAATTTTTAGAGGAAAAGCCCGTAGAACGATTGATTGGTAAAAATTTAGAGGCTAAACATTTTGATGATCATGTTTTAGGGCGCACGTCGGATGAGATTTTTGAATATGGAACAACGAAGTTATTCAGTGAAGTTGCATTCAAGAATTGTTTGCAAGAATTGTTTGCCGTATGACGAAATCGAAACTGTTATTGTTTAGGCTTGGAACTTTTGCTTTTTCAGCAAGAGTACGTCTATTTCGAATTCATTGTATGACAAGATGAGAATAATCAACTCTTCAGTTTAATTTCGATTTCGTCATACGGCAAACAACATTCCCAATAAGCCTGAAACTCTCTCATTAATTTTTTTCTCCAAATCCCGATAAGACCGCGTACTTTGGCTTCGCTTGAGGTGTTCGAGGTATAAAAATGGTATAAAAGATGCTTAAGAAATTATTTATCAATTTATCACTCCATCTTCCATTTCTGTGTCTATCCACCATCGCATTAGGAGAAACGCGAAATTCTGTAGATCAACCATGGCTTGAAGAACTCTCAGCAGATGAGCTTAAAGCTATCACTCCTCCTGAAGTTATACAGGGTTTGGTTGCGAAGATGAATCGTCGTAGTATTCAAAACTCTAATATTACCCCAGACGACATTCGAAAAATGACAGCATTTGAGACTCAACAGTGCCTTGCGAATTACCAAGAACAATGGGAAAAAACACAAACTATAGTAGACGAACTTAAAAAGACGAATTGTTGGAATTCAGAGCACCTCTCAGAGATCATAAAGGAAGAAAATAGTCTTCAGTCCATGTTTCGAAATCTTGAACGTAATGGAGAGATGCTTCGAAACATGGGCAAAACATACAACAATATACAGAATTTAATTTCCTACTGTCGAAGTAAAACCTATTTGAATGATCCTGATCTTGCAGCTGTACAAAGTACTGAAGAGCATTCGGATCAAACGTTAGCAGACAGAATGCTCCTGCATATGTTGGGGGATGTCTTTGGCAAAAACTCGGATTTGGAAGGTAATGTTATTGGATCCGCACTTGTGACACGGCATGCATTATATAAAAAATTAGATAAAACCCTCGCCAAAAATACTTACATAGCAAGCAAGAGACAAGCAGAGCCGTGTTACGATTTTAACTTGCCCAGTGATATCGATATCGGACAAGCCCCTTATCCCGATCTTACTAAGGTACAAATTCAAACACTTATAAAAAACAGCGAAACGGCGATCCAATTGACAAACGCTTACGCATCAGGCTCTTTTTCCATTTTTGAACCAGCTTTCAAAAAGGCAATAAAAGAAAAATTGAAAGAAAAAGGTGACGAGATCTACTTTCAAGGTGGATGGGTTGGTCATGCAGTTGTCTGGTCAGTTACCCAAGAAACTGCATCGAATGAAGGGAAAACGACCTATACCTTTCGTGTTTATAACTCTGGGGAAGGGGCTGATCAGCACTTTGCACTCGATGGTATGGATCGTATTTTGCCCTATTTCGAAAAAATTCATGTTAGCTATCCTAGCCTTAGTTCAAAGGGATTTCTAAGACTTCTTTTAGATTTAAATTCTTTCTCCAAAGAAAATACAGCAGGTGATGAATCGTCCTATTTTTATCAAGCAGTCGCCTTCATACTTGATGGTAGAATGGCCACAAAAATACCAGACTATGAGGATTTTTTAGACCCTCAACTTTCAGGAACCTGTTCATATTATTCCGTGCCATTTTATTTTCAAGGTTCGGCAGAAGACAAATTATTTGCTGAGTTTCTAGAATTTCATGTGCAATTCAAATTTATCGATGAATACATTGAGTTGAATAAAGAAAGAATTTCAAAATTTCCACCACCTTATGATTTGACTAAAAAATCTCTACGTTATTTTAGCGAAACAGTAGCACGTGCTGCTGAAAAAGAAAAAAGTGCTATCGATGAAGGACTCCATCTTCTTGTATCTGAAAAATTGGATAAATATCACTCCATGCTTCTAGAAGCCTTTCAAAAAATGCAAGAGACAGCCCAAAAGATGGCAGACAAAGAACGAAAAGGCACCGACTCGAAGGCCGCAAGTTTTCAGCCTCCGCGTTATCAATTAGGAATACCACTTGGACGACAATCTGCCAGTGAAGCTAGTGTACCACCTGTTCTTTTAAACGAATGGGAACCAGAACCTGCGACTGTTCGAAAGAACCTGACTAAGACCTTAGAATTCCTTGGTGACAGCTTTTTTGGTGTTGAGTTTGCAAAGCGTTCTCACGAATCATTTTCTCAAACTCTCGCTTTGCAAACGATTCAAGATCTTGCGTTAAAACTTCCTCTAAACAAGAGTTTCTGGGATCAATTGAGTGCTAGAGATCTTTCCGCTTGCTTGTATCTCCTTAGAAAACTTAGCGAGTACTACCTTAATTCCGTTCTCGACCACATAGCCTTTTCGCAGCGCGAAGGGCTGACTCCAACTCAGGCTCTTATTCAATTGAAAATATTAACCCTTGCAGATCAAATACTTCAGATTTTGAAAGTTAAGGCACCTGAGCTTACTATTGCCTCAATTCCATCTCTATTTAACAAGAGTTTCAACGAAATCTTAAATGGAAAATTGACGCTCTTTGCAATTCATGATGCTCGTTGGAATCTAGAGTTTGAAAAAATTTCTTCCTATTGGAAGGGGGATAAAATTAATGACAAATTTTTTAATAATTTTTCAGATTCAGCGAATAAAGTGTGCACAGTTTATTTTGAAAATAAGGAACAGGAAAAAAGCTATGCTAATATTTTGAAGACGAAGTGTCGTACAAAGGAAATAGGCTATGGTGAAGATCAAGAAGGATTTAATGTATCACAGTGGCGTAAATCTTTTATCGAAAAATTAGGAACTCCTCAGAAATTTGTTCTTGCTATTTCTAATGCGATGAGCTTGAACACTTTCAGTTTTGGAGTTGAATCTCTGCCAGAAATTTTAGAAGCAATGCTTCCTAATGGGGCATTCAATTCAAGATTGATAGTTGATTTAATTGCAACTGCTGTTCTTATTCCAACTGTGTCTAGAATAGGTCTTCCTTGGTGGTTTACTTTAGCTCCACTTGCAAAAAATTTAGTTTGGGATCCAGCTAAAGAATATGGTTTGGTATTGAGTTTGCTTCATGAGTCCTATCTAAACTATGCAATTGTAGGCCATCAATTCTATGATCTACGCAGTATTGCATTTGTTACAAACTATTTTTTTCAAGGTCACTTTGATATCACTACCGCTAAAGATCTCACTCAGTCAGCGTGGGAAACATTAGAACGAAACGACCTTCAGCATCTTCGGCTAGGTATAGCATTTATGCATAAGTATACCCGCTCAGCAGTAGAAGTTAATTGTAGCTTGAACATTAATCACCCAATTTGGGAATGTTACACGCTACTTTTTGGACGCTCTTTACCTAACCCTAAACAAATCGATAGTGAAAAGCTACAGTTTCATGAAGAAAAATTGTCGACAACTGAGGAACCAGTCGCTATTTCTGATTACGGTAAAAGCCACCGTACACGAAAAACAACTGACGCACTTATCGTAGCTCATCCCAAGGAGAGGAAAATCACCTTCGATAGTTTTCGTCAACTAGGATATATAAGCGGTGATCGAGACACACAGATAGCTCAAAGTTTCGGTTACTTTAAGGAAAATCCCTATCTGCTCCGGGATAAAGATTATCAGTCCTTGTTTAAAAAGCTTATGTTTGATCCCGGTCTCCTTGCAGAAGAGGCTAGGAAAAATCCATCTCTGAGTCAGCAACTTGGCAAGTTCTGTCAAGAACGATTTGAGAGCGCAAAGGAGTCGAGTGATCTGCTTCTTTCAATGTATTATCTACGCCTCAATCAATTTTTTGCTGAGCAGATGAGGCTTTTGCATCGAAAGGAGCAGATAGCTTTTCAAGAAGAAGATTTCCTAGACTCCCGTAAAGAGTTGATACTTACCATTAAAACACAAGCAAAAGACAGCAATATAAAAAGTTCTCTCTATCGAGACTTAATCCGAACCTATCTATTCCAGGCAGAGTTCAATAATGATGAGGATCTTGCTTGGTTTCTCATTGCACACGCTTACCGCAGAATGCACGCTGAACCAATTTATGCTTTCGAAGCCGATATAGACGATGAGATTTTTGGCATGTTATTGGGGAAACAAGCTGCGATCAAGAGACGTCTTGAAAAAAGTACAGCATCCCTAGATCGATTGTTCATAGAATTTGGAGTTCCCATCAAAAATGGAAAATGGGAAATAGACTACCCTGATTACACATACAAACAGGACGGCATTGAGGGTAAGCTAAATATTGCGACAGCAAAATTTAGCTTGTCTGGATGGACCTTAGCACCGGGGCTCCCTCAGGGTATAGTTCATGATCCTTATTTTCAAAGTATAATTCCTAACATCCCGGAAATCGTTCTAAAATTAGGTGATTTCTATGAATTTCAGAGAGATGGGACTTGCTATCGTACAAGTCAAAGTCATGGCAAGGTAATCGTAAGTCGCAAGTGGGGTGATGTATGGTACCAACACATACGAAATAAAGACGCTATCGACCTTGCTACAAAACCTACAGATCTTCCAGAACGACTTAAAAACACTTACGCACACGAGTCAACTCTTTTTCCAGGATATAGCCATTGGATTGCAGTTCGAGGGGAATTTGATAGGCAAGGACTCTGTCCAGGACGCGCAGCAGAAGCCTATATAGGGCAATCGCTTCGTCAAGAAAATGCATATGAAATGGTGGCCTTTAAGAACTTAGAAGAGACCCCTGAGATGTCATTGAAGCTAAACCGTTCAAGTCGGGATATTGAAAATATTTTAAAGATTTCAAAAAACAAATGCGCTTATTCTGCCAGTCCGTCAACATGCAATCCTTATAAACTTACAGACTATACTCTCCATCCTATTGAGGGAGATCCTAGATTTGCTTTTTTGGGTGATTTTGAACATTTGCGTTATGTCTTGGTATGGACGAGTGAGAAAAATGATGAAATCGATATAGATCTACCAAGACTGAACCTTAGTTTCAAGTACAACAAGAATAAGAAAATTCTTCTCAGTGACGAGTATGGAGTCCTTGATTCAGCAATTTTGCCGCATTTGCCTTTTGATAAGAACTACCTTTCTTTTTTAAAAGAAAAAGATCGGTATATCCTAATTCCCCAATTTAGAATGCAACATATAAAAGAAAAAAATGGCTTATCTCTCAATATGGTACCGGATTTCGAAATCCAAAAGTTCAAAAATTCGGAGAGGAAATATTTTGCTCTCAGAGAAAATTCAACTATCAAAGAAATTATAACTTATTCCAATAGTGCCAAGTTGTATCTAGCTTACCTTCATTTTGCACATCACGAATACGATCGAGCTCAAAACTTGCTTATGGAACTGCGATCTCATCAGACAAAGTATTCTGAAAGCGACGAACTCTCTATAAAGTGGTTTTTAGATGAATCTAATAAAGATTTTGATCCTCGCGCCAATGCTCTCCGTTTGTTAGCAGTTTCTCTTTCTATTGAAAACTCCGAGGTATTTTACAGCCGTATGCCAGATCTCAATAGTGAATATATTATCTCTGTATATTCTTCTTATCTCCGTCAGAAAGGTCGAATTCCCCAAGAATTCTTTCCTGAAGACAGAGAAATATGGCTATATAATCGCTTGATTAATAACGATCGGCGCTATGAGGAACTTCTCGGTGAATTGCGTAAAGAGAGAGGCGTATCTCTTAAAGAATTGTCAGTACATCTAAAAGAGGGCCGCGCGGGAGTGCATAATTTTTTCAGTTCCAAAAGGAGGGAGTCTCTTCGATTCATAAGATCTGAGACTTCAATTATATCGGGGGGATGGGTATATGACAACTTTAGGGAAATTTACGAAATAGCCTGTGCCTTTCGAAGGAGTAAAGAAGATAAGGAAATCGGTCCTATGATTGATGGTTTCTTTGAAAAACTTGGTTTGGGGAAAAGCGAAAACCCAAGAGAGGATTTTATTTCTCTTCTTACCGCTGCGAGATCTCTTTCACGAGCACAATATGTAAGTGATGCTTCTTTGTTCATTCTCAATCTTCTTTCTTTAGAAAAAGAACTTCCAAAATGGGATAAATTAATTTCAGCAATTCATCACAATTTAGATCGGAAACCGCCCGTCGACGAAATTTATAAAAACTATATTCTTCCGCTTTATGGAGATTTAGGCGGCCTTAATAAATTTTCCCACACCAAGTATGAGATCTTTCACGATGCCATAGGGGGTGGAGGTGGAGTTGTTCCTGTCCCAGAGTTTAAAAAGTCAACTTCGATAATGAAAACTGCTTTGCTAGGTTCAATTGACTACAAAACCATAGAAAGCGAAGATGATGTTTTTCCATTTAATCTTGGCATCGGTATAAAAAGTAAAGATGAATTGAAAACATTGATTGTTGATTCTGAATTTAGCGATAAGGTCAAAGGTCAGATTAGGCAATCAGGCGATGGTCTGAAGCAGGTCTTTACTCTGAATTCAGTACAAAAATCTCTCAAAAATGATGAAAGCATCCTCCTATCTCTTGAAAATTTAAAATTGAGTATTGATAAAAAAATAGATAGAGATATAGAACAAAAGCATCTGGAATTAAGTTCCGAGGAAGCCTTAAAACTTTTCAAGTCCGAAATGATAAATTTGCATAAGTCGATGGAAAATAAGATTGAGATTCGTCATAGTCAAGTGATGGAACTGTTGAACAAAAAATCAGAATCGTGGGTAGATAATGCCAAGCGTAAAATAAATAAATCAGCAGGGATTCGTAAAGAAGTTACCATGCAAACGCTACTACAGGCCTTTGCAACGAAAAATTTCTCAGGGATACAAGAATACAATCCTTCGCTTCTAGAACCAGATATTAAAGTCCTTGCTGGGTTGGTAAAATCCTATTTAATTGACGTAACATACAAGCATAAATTGGAGGATCTCATAAGGTTTTCAACTGAAATTTTGAAAACCAAGAACAACTGGGATGAAAAACTCAAACAAAGTGAACTTCTAAGCTTTCAAAGTGCTATTCTTCAAACTCGCGAGTATCGCATAGATGAGCATCCAGAATATTTGGTCTTTGAATACACAATGGAATTTCTCATCCGAAAAGAACAATGTCGCGCCCTAGAGACGCTCAATATGAAAGAGCAAGTCAAAGAAAACCCTGCAACTTTGGGTGCTCTCTATGAGCTGATTATGGGAAGTGGTAAAACCTCTGTTCTCCTGCCCCTAAGTGCCTATCAAAATTCCGACGAGAATACTTTAAGTATTGTCGTTTTGCCGGAACGGCTTATTCCGACTATGGCCCAACAATTAAATGAACAGATGGCAAAAGTTTTTGGATCGAACGCAGAAGTTATTGAAGTTAGACGAGAATATAAATTTGACGATGCAAAAATCCAAACTATTAAAGTACGACTCGAACAGGCTATGGCACAACACAAGGTGGTCGTCCTATCAAATAGTAGCGTTCAAAGTCTTTTCTTACTTTTTATAGATGCCATGAAAAGTGGAGAGGGATCTGGAAAAATTAGTCAAATTCGGATTTTTAGGGATATTTTTAAATTTCTGCATGATCATGCTCATGTCATTGTGGATGAAGCAGACAGCATTTTAGATATTATGAAAGCCCATCGCTTCTCAATCGGGGAACCAGTTCCTTTTAATAAAGACGCTTTCTTTGCAAGCATCGGCCTTTACGGACTCATCATAGGAGATCCTGGGCTTTCCTCTGAAGCTTCGTTAGCCTTTCTTGCAACGGGAGAGAACAAGTCTGAAAAGATATTTATCCCAAGTTACTACCATTCGTATTTAAAAAATAAAATCATCTCCAGACTTGTTGAGAGATCGTCAATCGATTTGCTGTTTTTTCATAATTTTGAAAAGTCCATTCGAGATCTCTACAGAGAGTTGGATCCTGTGGGTTTAGAGAAATTCTTAAAGTCGGAAGACCCTCAATACAATCAAAACTTTTTAAATGAAGTGGAAGACCCACTGTTTAGAGGATTTCTTGCAACTCTATACACTCAGATCAATCTGATTTTACCACTTACTCTTGATAGACTTTATAAAATACATTACGGTCTTTACCCAAAGTCGGCCTGCAAAAGTTCAGGCTACTGTCCAGAGTTCATAGCAATTCCTTACCATTCAGGAACTCCATTAAAAAATTCGCGCTTTGAAAGTGATCTTGAAGCTTTGAACTATGCGATTCAATCTCACATCGAAGAGAGGAATTCACAAGTAGCGCTCGAACGTAAGCTTAATCATTTCAAAAACAATTGGGCAATGACAAAAGGAAAAAAAAGGCGGGAACAGTTGAAGAAAGATATTCTCGAATTTTTTCCTAATAAACTGATAGAGGACATTTTGGCTATGCACACAAAAGATGTCGCTCCGTTTGCTGCCAGTGTGAATAGAAATCCTATGCTTCTTCTTAAACTTTATGTCGAGCCTTTGCAGGCTCAGTTGACGATCTTTGATGAGCAAATTTCTACGAATGCTTTGATATACACAAGCCTTTTTAAGAAAATTCAAGGATTCAGCGGCACTTTGTGGAACTATCAAACCTTCGCACCATTTTTCGACGAAAACGACAAAGGGAAACTCGTTCTTTCAAAGACCTTAGAAAATACGCTTTCCATTTTATGGAGTAAAAGCAGATCAAAAGTTGATATACTACCGGACAGCAAACTAGCAAGTGAAGTGAGTCCTCATGATAAGATCCGAGAGAAGGTTAAAGAAATTTTTGCACACAACCCTATCGGACCCGTGATCGACCAAGGGGGACTTTTCAAAGGTTTTGATAATGAAGATGTTGCTCGGGCAATTCTTGATGAAAAGGAAAGTCAATACTCTCGAATTATTTTTTATGATTCACATGACAATTTGAAAATATACAACAGTAAGGATTCTTCCGTCAAAGACTTCATTTCATCTAATAATGATCGTAATGTTACCATTGCATTTTGGGACTTACAGCATTGTACAGGTTCCGATTTAAAGATTGCAAAAGAAGCCAAAGCTGTTTTGGTCCTTAACAAAAACTCAATCATGAGAGATCTGACTCAATCGGCTTGGCGATTGCGAAATTTGCATTTGGGACAGACAGTCAACTTCGCTATTCAAAAATATGATGCAGACTATATCTCTGAGTATTTAAAAGAAAATTACCGTCGTGGTCAATCACTCGATCTTAGCGAAGTGCTATTTTATACTTTTGTTCGCGAAAAGGCGTTAGTTCAGGACCAAATTCATCGTTCTATCCAATTGGGTATGGAAAATTCCTTTATCGACGAAATGATAAAATATATGATGGAGAAGGATCTCAGCGACAAAGCTTTTCTCTCTCTCTATGACAGTACTCGCTCTCTGTTCGAACAAGTTCTTCCACCATACAGCTACACCGTCTATGGCAAGCCGCTCGTTTTTGCCCCGAAAGCTAGTGTATTGTCTCATGCAAGACTCAGTCTTATGCAAAGCCCTATGCTCATAAAACTTGGTGGAAGTGTCATGAACCGTATGCGTATCAAAGAAAAAATTGATGGTCTCGAAGAGAAGGGGCTTCGACTTCTACCCCCTTTCTTGCTTTCTCAAGCGATCAAATTAGAAACTGCGGTCGAAGTGGAAACAGAATTAGAGATGGAGCTTGAAAATCAGATTGAGCAAGAGGTCGAACTGGATATTGAACTCTATACCAGTTCTGAATCTCACAATGTCAGGATTCGGTGGTTGTGGGAAGAGGAGAAATTTTGGTCCGGAGAATATTTCCGAAAATTCCTTGTTCCAGAAGACAGGAAAAGGCCTTGGAATATTTTACGCAAAAAGAATAAAACGAAATGGGTTGATTCCAATCTGAAACCAATTCCAAATGCGAGTTATCCTATTTTTATTAGTCTTGCTGATGCTCTAAGGACGGACCAGTTGAGCTCAGAACAAAAATGGACTAATAAGGATGATATAGCCAATGCGTTGGACTCTGAGATTTTAATATCTATGAATGCCTCATCGGTTTTTGATTTGAATTGTTGGGAGTTTGATATCTCGGCAGGAATACCAAGAAAGCTTGACACTCAGGCATCGAAATTCTTTTCTACAAATCAAAAAGAATTTAACGATGTATTGGTTATTCTATCGGAATCTGGAGAAATTCGGAACCTTGCCATTATAGACCGAGAAGAGTCCCATGAAATGGGAGAAATAATAAGAAACAATTCAACTCCTCACGAAGGCATGTTCTTGCGCTACAACTTGAGCGGAGGGCATTTTGATCGTTTGGACTTGAATGCGCGTAAAAATATTGAAAAAGAGCCCCTGTTTTTAGAGCGCATCTCGTCAAATCAAAAATTTGTTAAATGGATTGCTCAGATCAAATTTATTTCTGGGCGCGTGAGTTATACATCCAAAGAACTTTCTTCTATTGAACATTGGCTTGATAAGTTTCCTGTGCTCGTTGACTCTTTCGAAATTGAAATATTACGTTATAAGCAGAAAGCGCGAACAGACTTCAAGGAAAGTCCTCTGAGTGACATCATAGACAAAAAACGAAAAAAAATTCACAACTCGAAGATTTACGATCAGACTCTTCTCCTTGGGTCCGACAATCCTAAGACAAGAGAAAGTGCAAAGAACTTTCTCATTTCTGCTATCAGTGATTCTAAAAAGCAACCAGAAACAGTGCGAGAACTTGTAGGTTTCTTAGGGATTTTTTATTCGAACATGGAGAATATTGTGAATATAGACAACACTAAATTGTCAGATGCCCTTGAGATCCATACTGCCCTTTTGCAAAAAGGTATTGGAAAAGAGTTGGCTGCGCGAGTTCTCCCTGCTTTGGATCAAAGAAATGAAAGAAATATTAGGATGCCATCATCATTTTATTTATTTAAGTTTAATACTATCAAAGGTGAAAAATCTGTAAATCAAGTCCTGGAAGATTTTGCTGAACGCATTGTAGATTCGGAATACCTTCCGAAAGATCTTAATGATCTGACTACTTTTATATCTTTATCCCCGGGTTTCTCTGCGGAAGAAGGCACATCTATCGTGGATCTTTATTCTTTAATTTTAAAGGGAGTGCACTTGAAATATGACGGTTTCAACAAAGACACTTCGGTAAAGAACTCACTTAAATTACTCTTCTTGAGCATCTATAGCCATAGAGAAATTTGGTCGAGATTTCAAAAAAAGATTATAGACTTGTTGTTGAAGTGTTCAAATAGTGATGATTGCAAAATTGCGGTTGAGACACAGTGTCTTTTGGTTGATATGAGACTCAAAACGAGTTTTATAAGTAAAACTAAAAGGGAAGAATTATTGTCTTATTTGAAGAGCAACCCTGAAGATGATGTTCCAACAGCTATAACACGGTCCCTTTCCGTTATCGATAATACTTGTCTTGAGGGGTATTGGCCTTTGTCTTTTAAAAAGAGTAAAGTTCATTCAGAGGCTCAAAAGAAGGAGCCTCGAGCCGAAAGCGACGAGATCTGCGATGGTATTTCCGAGTCTCCTGGGGAAACGTGCACTCCTCCTTAGGGGCACTGGGTCAGTCGCCTTATTTTTGCTGCCAACATCCTAAGATGCCGCAAGGTTAGTATGTTACCTAGTGAAAGACCAACTGCAATGATACCAAGTGCAACTGCAGGCACAACCTTTGTCGTGAAATGGACGCGCGAAAAATTCTCAAAAACCCAATTCATGTCGAGATACGGGCGATATAAGGCAGAGTCTTATTATTATCGACAAGGAAAAATTAGTATCAGAAAATATCCCTGAGAGCCTCCGCCCAATATATCCCGCTGGTGACACACCCTCTCCTCCAAAGACTGCCTGTCATGCAACACTCTTCGCTCCCTGCTCCTTGGCTACTAGCTCTGCACGTTTTTGAGAATTTCTGAGAGAAGATAATTGCAGCTGTGACACGAGTATGGTCGTCAGCAGCGAACCCAGCATGGCGACAGTCCTGTAGGGAAATAATAAACCTAGCTCCGGATCATTCATAGGGTAAGCGATAAAGGCTGGGATACCCAAAAAGTCTTCCCCACCACCCAAACGTAGGAAGAGCCCTACCAAAAGCCCAGCTATCACAGAGCCTTTTGTCTGCCACTTCGAATAGAGCAAGAGCACAAGCTGAGGAAAGAGCAGCACATACACAAGATCAGAGCATAGAAACCAAAGAGCATAAACACTCTTCACGCGTAACGCCAAGAAAGAAGAGATGATGGCTACTGCAATGATCGAGAACCTAACGACATGGGCCAGATGTTTCTCGCTGGGTTTTGTTCGCCGAAAGGGCTTATACACATTCAGGGTAAACATGGAGGAGGCTGACAAAATAGAAGAGTCGATGGAGCTCATCACCGCAGCAGCTACAACCCCTAGGCCTAACACGGCAACCACATGTGGGGTTAAGTAGTGCAGCACGTAAGGGAGGACCATTGCTCCCCTAGGAGCTGCACCCCCGCCCAAGATGGTCGCCCAGTCTGCAGAGACAGCTGCTGCCCCCAGTAAGGCAGAGGGGATGGCCATAAGGAAGCAGAGAACTGCAGCAAAATAAGAAAGTTGAACTGCTGACTTTGGACTGGAAGAAGAAAGTACCCTCTGAAAATAACTATTCCAAGGTATGCCGCCCAGAACTAGGAGGAGCATCAGATCACACCAACGCATGATTTGTTTCCCCCAGACACTTTTCTGGCTCCAATCCTGATTCCAGTTCAAAAAATCGGTCCAGGCAGAGCTTGGCGGGAAAAAACCAGCTGAGTCAGCGAAATGCTGATGATACTGAGTGATGACTTTCTCCAGTCCACCAACAGAATTCAAGGCAAAAGGGACTGAAAGACATAGTCCGAAACTTATAAAAATAAGTTGAATAACGTCTGTATAAGCGACAGCCCAAAGCCCTCCTAACAAAGTATAGGCGGTTGCAAAGGCTGCAGACACCAGGACAGCCGTCTGAAAATCCAAGCCGGTGATGGTGGAAAAGGTAAAACCAAGCGCTGTGAGTATGGAAGCACTCCAGAAGATCTCGCCAATCAGAGCTGGGATAAAAAGAAGCGCCGTCACTTCCTTACCAAGCCGCTTCTCAAAAGGGTCTAAAAAAGTTGTATGGCCACCCTGACGCATCTTCTTTGCAAAAAAAAGACCTCCAAGCACCAGACTGAACGAGTAGCCCCAGGGAGCCTGAGCCCAACTCAGGCCATCTTGGTAGACAGCCTCTGCTGTGCCATTGATATAACCCCCACCGACCCAAGTCGCCGTCATAGTGAGAACACCAACCCAGAGCGGAAGCTGACGATTCGCCAGAAAGATCTCGTGAGAAGAATCTCCTGAAATTTTTTGACTTTTGATTTGCTTGCGACGCTTCTGACTAGCCCAGATGCCCACACCTAAAACCACACAGTAAAAAAACAAAATACTTGCTGTATCAGTCCACATGAAAAGTCCTATCTATTGTTCTCCACCGCAAGTTCTCCACCGCAAGTTCTCCACCGTAAGTTTTCCGCCACCTTATCCAGCCGTCCGTTATGGAGAACTTTCACCCAGAGGAGAACCGGCCAATGGACTCTTTGGACTCAAGATCGTAAATTCGTCGTCCACAAGATGACCCTGCCTAATTTTTTCTAAAGCTAAACTGACGAGACTGCCCAAATTTTCCGGAAGAGAAGTCTGGCCAGAGTCTCCTAGCTCTTCGGGAAGATTCGCCTTTATACCAGGAACGCCCAATCTTTCACTCAAAACCCAAGTTGCAATGAGTCGCAAGGCTTTCTCCCAATTCTCGGATCGCTCCTCAAGCATCTCCCGATGACCCTCCATAA
>JAGNWK010000142.1 GCA_017985985.1 Oligoflexales bacterium | reverse complement strand
GTCGTGTTTGTTGATGGCCTACGAAAGGTTGCCTAACCTAGCCGACACCAAAAACGGTCATATCTCCAGTCTTGATGGTGGAGGTTCGACAACTTCCTATGTTATAAAGAATGATGAACCTGAAATTACTGGTTCTGATCGTTTCGTGTCAGATGTTGTAGCGGTGTTACCTGCTTTGGATGATGGATTATCAGTGCATAGTAAGACGATTTAACTTAAGGGCCAAAGAAATTTCACGAGAGACGTTCGAGTTCTGAGTCTCTTCCAATTGAAAAGATATTGCCTGATTTTTTTCACTTGGATCATGATATTTAGTCTGACTCTATGTCGAAGAGCAATAGGGGTCTGTTTCTGGTCTTTGTTTACTGACCTTATAACGATTTAGCCAAATATACTGCATGACGCGTTTAAGATAGACCTCGTTAGTTATGAGTGGTGATTTATATCTTTCCCTGTTGACAGATCCGTCCTAGCCCTTTTAGTCCTTCCTTGTGGTTTTCGTCCTTTTGTTGTTACTTCTTGTAGCTCTTGTGCTTCCACTAAAACGCAGAAGGTCCTAGAGGTATCTTTTTTCCAAAAGTAGTTAGACGAGCTGCTTCATCAGAAAATGAGCTGCCATTGGTTCCAATAATATAGTCCATTCTGCTCAACATGAGCCATTCCGCAAGACCTTGCTGCTGACCCGCAACACTGTCTCTATCAGCATCAGGCAAATCGGGATCAAGAAATTTAACATTACGCGACCCCATTTTCGCAAAATGATCCGCAAGGCTATGTTTAATGATCTCTCGACTGGACTCTTGATCACTAATAACCAAGAAACACAGGTTTGCTTCTTTAACTTTTCTAGATTCGATTACTTCTTTTTCTATATTTTTCTGTAAGGCCTCAATGAATGCCTCTCTGTTCCATTTTTTCGCATTATAGTCGACAGGTCCAGCAAATGAGCGATAATGGACCCCTATTTTTCTAAAGCATGATTCATCAGCGACTTTAGCGCCGTTATTTACATCTGCGGTCGGGCTCAGAGTTCGGTAAAAGTCCGTAATCTTGGGGCCCCAATCCTCAGATAGAAGATTATGGTAGCCTTCAAAATAAATCACGTCGCTTTGATCTTCAAGGCTTTCAGCAAAGGGAGGTGTAATTTTACCAAGATCCTCCATGACATAACGACTGATATGCTTACCTTTGCCGGGAGTACTCGATTTCATTAGCTCAAGCGTACAAGCTTTAGACAAGCCAGAATCTTCGATGTCAGGAAAGTGATTCTGGAACAGGTCGTTGAAATTAGCAACCATGTGACCAACCTCCTCCTGCCATACGACCACAAGTTTGCGTTTTGTTTGGTTCGCTACAGCGGACGCTGCTGCCAGTGCTTTGAGGCGATTCGCCAGTCCGTAACGTGGGCGCACTACAAAAAAACGGTCACCATTTTCGGAAATACAAGCTTCGTCAGCTCTCTGGTTGTGCTCAGCAATGACATTTTTCCGCAGAAGTATATGTTGATCGTGACTAAGCAAGGTAAGTTTCAAAGACTGATTGGGAACATTAGTTTTAAGCCGATTCTCGATCTGCTGCCATTTTATACCTTGCTTTTCAAGCAGATCTCGCTGTCTGTTTAAATATGATCGGTCTATCTTTTTTCGATTGGCTAAATCCCAAGGAACTGAGTATTCAAAATACTCGTCGTGAATGGCCTTCAATTTGACCGAAAGCTTTGTTTCGAGAACTTTCTTGTCGTTCGTATTTTTTACCCAGAGTGAAAATTCTATGATCTTGAAAAGATGACTGGGAAAATCTTCGATAGATCGCGAAAGGTCGTATTTAGCAAAGAGGCGTCGCCCTTCCGTCTTATTTAAATAGTGCTCAAAGTATGGCTGTTCCTCTCCATCTAGATTGTAGACATCTGAATAGAGAAACGTCTTAGCTAACTGTTCATCGACTTCCTTTATATCCCTGAGCATTGGCGTGTTCCAAAGGCTTCGATAAACGAGAAATTCTTTATGCAATCTGATCGCAGAACAAATTGAGCTATTTCCTTCTATAAGAATAGGAATATCCGCTAGCTCCATGAGGCCTAAAAATTGACGACTGCTCAAGTTGGGAATGGAAACGATATATACTTTGTTTTTAAGGTTCTCAAGATTGGAAAACTCATCGACTGAATAAATTCTTTGATGGTCAGAGATTACAGCTTCAAGCTGAGCTTTTTTGTTTGGAGAAAAGACGATGATTGGCCTATGGTATTTTTTCTCGAGCGCATTGATGAAATTTTCAGATTGTCCAGTGAGCTTTGGAGCCATAAGTTCGTTGTGAGCTCCGTATAGGAAGCTCCAGTGATATTTTGTGGGGGTACTGAACAATATCTTTCGTATTTTAGACTGTGGAAAAAAACTATCTACGACAGATCGTGTTATATTTCGCGAATCCTTTACAAAATTTTGGATGTCCGGATTGTCTATAATTCCCGAACGCCCTTTCCCAATTCCTGGTGATTTAAAGAAGAAATTGAAGTCTGGACCAATAACCTCGTCGAGTGAGGTGCCATGCATCGTGTCTGATACTATAGTAACTGTCTTGTCATCTGAGTAGGCGGAATTTATAAAAGGCCTGGCATCTGGAGCTTCCGGAATTCTTCTACCTCCAAAATAGAGTTGAAAAGCGACATCAGCTGTAGGGATTTTTTCTATCTCGCTTAGTCTATAGAAGCGAATTCCTAGGTTAGAAGAGATTTCAGCAAGCTCTCGTTCCTCATACATCGTTGTAATAATTTTCTCGGCTCTCTCGTCAATCACAACGGAATATCGATTGTTGGGAGCAAGTGATTTCAGTTTCAAAATGGTCCATAGAGGTGCAGAGACATCTCCGAATCCACTTACTGAGCCCGTTAAATCAAAGACATAATTCATCCTGTGTGTGGACACACAATCGTGATTCAAACAAACATCTTTAGCCAGAGATGCTGGCGGTGTCATGAAAATAAGTAGCGAGATTAAAAGCAAAAAAAGATAGAGAATACGATTTCTGAGGTTCATGTTTCAAAAACTCCATGTTTGATGGAAATCCGCCTTCGGTTCATCGGTAGGGCTCTGAAATTCTTAAGGAAACATCTGACGTGAATTCTTAAGTGTGGACGACGTGTGGACTGGACGACGTGTGGACGGAGTCTAGTTTGTTGATAAGTAAGGTTTTAAAAACTTTTTATTTTAAAATGATTTTTTTTAGGTTCTTGTGGGGAAGATTATGCATGACGTGTGTGCATGACGTGTGGACGGAGTCTAGTTCCGCTCCACTCTGGATCTGAAGCTTCATAATCTTCTTGCATTTTTAGTGCGTTAGCCTTTTTATGGTTGAATGAAATTAAAAAAGAAGACTCCCAAGTCACCTGAAAGGGTGATGCTTAAATTGAATGCAGCAGATCGCCGTCAACTTCAAAAGATGTTGAGGAGTGGCAAAGAGTCGGTTCGAGTTTTTAAACGTGCTCGGGCTCTTCAGCTTCTTGATAAGGGCAAATCCG
>JAGNWK010000079.1 GCA_017985985.1 Oligoflexales bacterium | reverse complement strand
TTTCCGGGGTCCCCACGGTCGTGCCCGTTCCCGGAGTCCCCCCGTTCGTGCTCGTTTCCGGAGTCCCCACGGTCGTGCCCGTTCCCGGAGTCCCCCCGGTCGTGCTCGTTTCCGGAGTCCCCACGGTCGTGCCCGTTCCCGGAGTCCCCACGGTCGTGCCCGTTCCCGGATTGTTTGGTGCCGTTTCACCCGCAGAAATTTGTTCAATCAATTGGGGAAAAGGATTTTCCTGATCTAAACCTGCGACCTGCCCTTGCTTTGTTTGGGAGCTTTTCACTACGAGAGTGGCACCCCTTGTAGGATCTGTGCTGATCACGGACATATACCAGTCCGAACTTTCTGAACTAGGTGCTGGAGGTTCATCTGTGAGTTTAAAGGAGGCCTGTATTTCTGAACTGTTACCCTGCACAGGCAAGCCATACCTCAAGAGAGCTGCAAGGGTTGGGGGTTCGTAGCTCGCTATGTCAAATATGAGCTTGTAGCCTTGCTTTTTTTCTCGTTCTGCAAGATCGCTAGGGATAGGGAAACTCTCTACAGCCCAGGAGCTGAGGGAAGATACCTTAGTTGCCAGCGAGTCCAGCTCTCTATCCAGTGCGTACTGCTTAGAGGCTGCTTGTTTTTCAGCTTCTGTCATGGAACTGTTTGAAAAGTTAAATGTCCAAGCCCTAGCAGCCCCACAACAAAAACGTGATGAATCTGAGTTTGAGCAGCTCGATTTAAGACTACTTTCTATGAACTCTCTTCGGACACAGATCCTAGCAAAGACTTGTGATGATCCAAGATTGGAACGCACTTTAGGTACGATGACAGCACGAGAGCCATAGATAGCTCCTCCTTGACTCGTTGAGGCATAGCCCCAAGAATAGTCGAAATAAAGCCAAGTATTCAAGGCTGTTGCTTTGCAAGCGGCACTGTCCAGCCTACACTCATGGAACATGACAGCGCCTTGGACTGTGGGACGAGAAGAAGAGGACGGGGATTGAGCCTTATTGACGAACCATTCCAAATCAGGGATTGACCTCTCCATAACGAGAAGATCACCTTCTTTCGTAAAAAGATTTTCTGGAATCGTTAAGCTCTCTAGGGATGACAACTTTTGGGGGGCAAAATCGCCATCGACTAAGTTAAAAACGGGAGCCTGATTTAGTAATGCTTGTGCAGAAAATTGTGGAGCATTGCTAGACTCAAAGGACTTTCTTCGATTAGTTTGTTTACAGTCAAACAGAACTAAGGCAAAAAGAATCCAAACCAAGTTTCTCATGAGTTCCCCCAAACCTATTAAATATTGCCCCTAGTGTTCGTTATATTTTAGCAGTGAATCGAAATGGGGTAACCCCTTGGAGCTGACCCTATTTGTTAACCATTAGTTAGTCGTTTTACCTCGAAGGCTAACCGTTTGTTTTTTAAACCTTATTTCAAAAACTCTCAGCTCCATGTAGACCTGCCACGCCTCCTTGAATTACAAGCCTTTCCGAGGTTCAAAATTGGGGGGGGGATTGAGCAGAAAACCTTGTCCTTAGGCGGTGTTTTTGCTATTTTGCCTGCGCTAAACATCGCCAAATTAAATAGGGTGACCCTGATGCAAAAAAAAATATTTTTTAACGACCTTACTTTCTTTGTTATACTTCCTATCTACGCAGCTAGCAGCCTCTACTGATCTGTACTCAGCAGCTGCAAATGGAAATATTGCTATGGTCCACAGATTGATTGCAAGCGGTGCTGATCCGAATAAAGCAATGACTGATGGGACCACTCCTCTTTATATTGCAGTCCATCAAGGTCATCTCGATGTTGTAGAAGCACTTATCAAGGCAGGTGCTGATCCGAATAAAGCAAGGGATGGTAAGTTTACTCCTCTCCACCTTCCAGCCTTCCAAGGTCATCTCAATGTTTTAGAAGCACTTATCAAGGCAGGTGCTGATCTGAATAAAGCAGCAGATGGTGGTTTACCCCTCTCTACCTTGCAGCCCATCAAGGTCATTTCAATGTTGTAGAAGTACTTATAAAAGCAGGTGCTGATATTAATAAAGCAGAGGATGGTGGGCTTACTCCTCTTTGTATGGCAGTTCATAAGGGTCATGACAGTGTTGTAGAAGCACTTATAAAAGCAGGAGCAAAACAAACAATCGCCATTCGACTTCGTAGAGCAAGCTTAAGTTTTTTCTCGATACTTGTAAGCAGTCCATCCTTCGTTTTTCAGAAAACAAGAGATTTCTATGATCGATTATCTTATGAAAGCCTTGTTGTTATAAGTGCAAGTATGGCTATAACTGTTGCTTCGATTGCTATTTCACAGAGACGTGCAGGTGCATCTATTCTTGCTGCAGCTGTTCCTGCTCTTGCTGCAGCTGTTCCTGGATGTGGAATATGTCATGAGGCTTTTTCCAGTAAAACTACAATCGCAGCAGCATCTCAGTGTGGACATATCTTTTGTGAACCTTGCTTAAAAGCAATAACTGCTGCTGTTTGCCCTCTTTGTAAAAATAATTTAGCAATACAAAGACTTTATTTCACTCTCGTTGATTAGACCTTTTCCGCTATTTGAAGAATCGCGTTGAACCGTCATTTTCTTCCATATGGGAAGACCCGGCTTTTCAAAAATTCCTAGAGAGCTTCGATTCAGAGCTCTCAAAAGCCCATTTGGAGACTCCATGGCTACAAAACTTCTACAAACTCTTCGTGCAAGTTTTCGTCATATACTTCCAAGTCTGCGTCTGGCCTGGCACTCAGCACCAAATCTGTGCATAGCCGTCTCTATCTTGACGCTCATCGCATCAATTCTGCCGTTGTTTGTCGCCTATTTTGGAAAAATCATTATCGATGCGATCGTTGCTAAAAACATGGAAACCAGTCTATTCTGGTTAGCAGCAGAAGGGGGACTCGTCGCTATTCAGAGTGGGGTCTTACGTCTGCTCTTCTTTTGCCAGTCTCTGCTCGGAGCTCGACTTGGTGTGGACGTCAATATTCTCATCCTAGAAAAAGCAGTCACCCTAGAATTATCCCATTTCGAAGATGCTACCATCTACGATCAGCTCACACGTGCCAGGCAGCAGGCCTCCATTCGCCCTGTAGCCATGGTGACCGACAGCTTGCAACTGATCCAAAATATCCTTACTTTTTTAGGTTATGTTGGTTTACTGATCACACTCAGCCCCTGGATGGTCTTAGGCCTCATCCTCACAGCGATACCTGCCGCTATTTCAGAGATGCGCTTCTCCAATGCCGCTTTCCGCCTGAGGAATTGGCGTTCACCTGACACAAGACGCTTGAACTATCTCGAGTATGTTTTAGCCACAGATGAGCATGTCAAAGAAGTAAAAGTCCTCGGCCTCTCGAGTCTCTTCCTAGGACGCTACAGACGTCTAGCGAATCAGTTTTATAACGATGACAAGCGCCTAAATCAGCGTCGCTCTTTCTGGGCCTATCTTCTTTCCCTCCTCACAACGATCGCGTTTTATTTATGCTACGGCCTACTCGTTTTGTGGGCCAGCCTGTCTAGGATCACCCTCGGACAACTTACTCTCTATGTGCTCTCCTTTCGTCAAGGGCAACAAGCCTTCCAGAGTTGTTTAACGGCTATCGGGAATATGTATGAAGGCAACCTCTACATGTCGAACCTATTTGAGTTCCTGGCCATAGACATACAAAAACCGATAACCAAGTTAGAGGCTAAACCAGCCTCGTCCGAAAACATACAGACGGAGGGGATTCGTTTTGAAAACGTAGGTTTTTGCTATCCTGGTAAGACAAACTGGGCCCTGAGACACATCGATCTTTTTATTCCTAAAGGACGCAGTCTAGCCCTAGTCGGTAGCAATGGTGCCGGTAAGTCCACCTTCATCAAATTGATCTTGCGTTTGTATACACCATCAGAAGGAAGAATTTTACTCGATGGTAAAGACTTACAAGACTGGCCTCTCGATCTTTTGTACAAACGCGTAGGGGTCGTTTTCCAAGACTTCAACCAATACCAACTCAACGTCCAAGAGAACGTGGGCATTGGTAGCGTTCCTGACATGGAAAACCTAGAGCACATCCACAGAGCTATCATCAGTGGGGGAGCAGAGCAAGTTCTTGCAGAACTGCCTCATGGGGTACAAACTAAACTAGGACGATGGTTTAACGATGGGATGGAGGTCTCGGGTGGACAGTGGCAAAAAATAGCACTCTCACGCGGATTCATGCATGACAATGCAGACATTCTCATTCTCGATGAACCAACCTCTGCTCTAGATGCTGAAGCTGAACAAGTCGTCTTCGAACGTTTTGCAAAACTCACCAAAGGGAAAACCAGTCTTCTGATTTCACACCGCTTCCCCACTGTACGAATGGCTGATTGGATTGTCGTCATCGAAAAAGGCCGGATCCTCGAACAAGGCACTCACAAAGAACTGCTCGCTCGACCTCAGAGTCGCTACGCTTATCTCTTCACCCTACAAGCTCAGGGCTATCTATAGTTCCGCTCAAAAAGACACCACATTGTAAGAGTCATCCCTAGTAAACGATCAGCATTTCCCCACTGTGCGAATGGCAGATTGGATTGTCGTCAGCTAGCTGTGTGTCCCCTACCAACTGCGCAGTTTTCTACCAAACCTCTTCCTTGCTACGCGAGGGGAACAGCTTTATAGAACTCTTTGGCATGCCGCTGCTGGGCCTGAACATAGATAGCCCACAGAACGGCATTCATTCTGAGAAGATCTCGCAAATCATAGTTACGGTCTGGCTTCACCTTCGACTGCTCTTGTAGTTCAGACAGCATAGCCTCTGCCTCAGAACCCTCAAGCCAGATCTTAGGGTCTTCAGAAATCAAACGGGGCTCTAGGGGAGAAGAAAAGAGAATAGGATAAACAAGCCAGGTAGGAGTATCCGAACCGGGCTCTTCCTGAGCACTAACGACAAGCAGACCGTGCTGCTCGAGAAGATCATCGAGCCCTCCCAAGAGGTCCATCTCTCGGATCGACTGGATACGCTCCAATCTCTTTTTTAATTCCTTCTGTCTGCCGAGATGGACAAGATTTTTCAGTTGAAACCTATCCCACCAGACTTTGTTCTGCTCTTTGAGCAGAAATCCAGAAAAGAGAGCAGAGACATCTTCACCTTCCTGTTTCGAGAGATAAAGACCACTGTTCGAATACTCAGCTCTGTCAATTTTTTGCGATAATTGCTGAAGTTTTCCGAGTAAACTCTTGTAATCACGAACAGGACCAAATCCACCCATCAAACCAGGTACAAGCAAAGAGCCTAGTCCTACATGCAAGTCTTCACCATCCTCAGATAGAAAGAGAGCTCCAATAAAACGCCCTGTCCACTGATTTGATAAAAAGGGCTTCTCACCTCGACCCGTCATTTCAACAAGTTCAGACTCTCGGAGCATAGCTGTAAAAATATTTGAGCACGTTTCTATTCTGATCTCTCTTGACTCCAAAACAATCTTTAAGAGCTTGCGGGGAAGAGCATTAAGATTTCTGAGGGACAGAACCTCTCTCTTCAGGTGAAGGGAGCTGCTTACAAAAAGACTACGTCCATTCCTATCGATGAGAGTAAATACACCAGGCGCATTCGGAAGTTCTTCTTTTAATTTATCAAGATCAACAGCAGGTCCCAGCCTCAGTCCAGAGGCATAATCGCCCTGAAAACGGACCGCCTCCTTTACATCCTTTATGCCATGATCCTCAAGTTTGGTGAGAATCACTCTAAAGAGCTCCCAAGTGAGCTGAGCATCTTCTCGAGCACGGTGCAGAGTTTCCTCATCATGAGGTAAGTCCAAGTGCCGAGCTAATCCGACCAAAGATTTATCAGGAGCATTCGCAAAAAACTTCTGCCCTAAAAGATGAGTGCAGAGATAGAAATTTTCTAGTTTATGAGCACAGGCCTGCTGAGCAAAATGAACGAGGAACTTCAAATCCCCCTGAGCATTATGGCTGACCAGGATGTGGTCTTCTATAAACTCAAGGAACGAAGGAAAAACCTCCTCAATAGGCGGGGATTTTTTAAAATCCTTGGGACTGATCCCTGTGATCCGACGCACGATGGACGATAGAGGTCGCATGGGATTCACCATGGAGTAGAACGAGGAGTCGAGAACCCCGTTCACAAACTTCAAGGCACCGATCTCCATAATCCCATTCTTCTCTGGATTCCCCCCCGTCGTTTCTAAGTCATAGACGATGAAGGTTGCCTGATCCAGAGGCTTCTCTAGTCTTCCCCATGAGGGAAGAACCTGCCTGATAAGTTCTCTACTTTTCATTTTTTCTCAATGGAACAAAAAATACTGTACCTTTTCTCTCAACATGGAGGAGGACCATCGGTTCGGGGCCATTCAAAGCTCTATCAAAATCAGCAATGGAATTAAACTTGTGACCATTGACAGCAACGATAACGTCCCCCTCCACAAAGCTAGCTTTCCATGCTGGGGAACCTTTCACCACACCAACGATCACAAGACCATTCTTCCTCTCAAAACCATATTGCTTCTTCAAAGCAGGCGTAATCGGGGAAGCGATGATTCCATAAGGATTTTTAGCTTTTCCTTTGAAGGATGGAGCATCATCCTCTCCTTTTTTGTCTTCAGACAATTCACCATTGTCTCTACCCGACTGCGGGTACTGCCCTACCGTGACGGTAATCGTCCTGAGCTGAGTTTCGCGGTAAAGACTCATACGAGCCTTTTCCCCCGGTTTCATAAAACCAATCAAGTTTGCTAGATCGCCTTCGATCGCTCCAACCTTAGTATCATTGATAGCAACGATCACATCCCCTTCCTCAACCCCAGCTTTTTCAGCTGGTCCACCCGGAACAACTTGAGATACATAGAATCCACCGGTGCCCTTGGGGAGTTTTAGAGCAAGAATCTCTTCCTCTTTGAGGGGGCCGTGGTAAGCGATCCCAACAAACCCAACGTTGACCCTACCATCGTTGATGAGTCCCGAGGCCACAGAGCGAGCGATGTTGGAAGGGACTGAGAGACCTATCCCATTGTAAGCACCCGACTTCGATAAAATCGCTGTATTGATCCCAACGACTTTCCCATCCATGTTGATAAGAGGTCCTCCACTGTTACCAGGGTTGATCGCCACATCGGTTTGAACGAAGTTGCCAAGTCTTGCAATATGTAAATTGCCACGACCAACAGCTGAGACAACTCCCAACGATATACTCGCCTCCAAACCAAACGGAGCACCAAGCGCGAGAACTAAGGCACCGACACTGAGCTTATCTGAATCATCTAAGACAAGGGCAGTAAGACCCGTCCGATCAAATTTTTCATCTGCAACTTTCAAGACAGCAACGTCTGTATTCTTATCCCGACCGAGCACCTTCACCTTATAAACTTTACCATTCGCCAACTTACAGGTGATATCATCAGCCTCCTCTACAACATGGTTGTTGGTCATGATATAGCCTTGATCAGTATCGATAAAAAACCCAGAACCGAGGCCCTCTTGTTTTGGCATGTCCATGGGTGGCATTTGTCCACCACCAAAACCAAATATATCGAAAGGATCCATGAATTGGCCTTGCTGAACCCGCATAGTCTTAGAAACTGAAATATAGACGAGAGCTTTTTTGGAAACTTCTGAAATAGCACCCAAGGTCACAGACATGGTTTTCAAGAGAGAGGCGTCAGCTTTAACAGCAGAAGGTGTAGACGCTGAAGGGATCTCATACGCAGATAAGCCACTGGAAAGTAGTAAGAGACCTAGGAGAAGGACTTGCCTACTTTTTTTAAAAATCTGCTTGTGCTTTGTGTTCAAATTCATCAGACCCTCCTATCCTTTATTTCAAAGCAGCCTCACACTGCTGATTACGCCAATAAGAGAACACCACATCCGGTGGAATTTTTCCTATATCACGAAGATAGGGCTGCTCCCCATCCAGACCCAGAAGCTCTGAGCCCAACGCACGCCCATCCTCCTTGCTTAAAATCCCAGCAAAGACCAGGGACCGCCCAAAAGCTCTAGCCTCTGAGTTCTCACTATTTGGATCAAAACTAGCACCATAATAAGCTTTGGTCAAAGCTAATGCCTTCCGATCTTCTTCCATCGCTTGCAGAAAAAGACCCTTAATCACTTCTATCGAACCTTGGATTTCTGCAAGCTCCTTCTGACGAAGATCTGAGCTTGGTAAAGCCACCATTTGGTCACTCACAAAATGAGTCAAGGCCCCCAACTCACTCAAGGTCTGAGCGTTGGGCTCACTCGCCTGGGGACCAAAAATAGGAGCTTCCTCTAGGCCTCCCGTTGACCCGAGAAGCCCACGCAGTCGCTCGTAGAGTAGGGTCTTCTGTTTCCACGGCAAAAATCGGAAGCTTTTTTTACTGTCCACAAAAAAATCGTGCGGAATAAGACTGAAGCTCTTAAGAAAAGCGTCATCAAAATGATGCGTCATATCAGCAGAAATCGGGCCCTCATAGCGAAAACCTCGCGAAAAAAGCGTATGCCCTTTCTCTCCCATTCCGAGCCAAGCCTTCTGCAAGACTTCAGGGCTTCTCCTAAATTTGTCGATCACATTCACTGCAAATTTGCTTTGTTCAAAAGGAACGATCCGATCTTCTTCCCCATGCAAAAAAAGCAAGGCACCCATCTGAGAAGATTTCTGCATAAACAACTTCATAGGATCAACTTTAGACCAGTTCCTAAGGGCAGCCAGCATATAGGGAGTGAGGAGAGGAAGATCCCTTTTAAAGACATTCAGAACAGCCCTCTCAAGCTTAGCCGGATCTTCAGATCGATCGAGTCGGTACTCTGTAAAGGCATCCTTGAGATCCATCAAACCAGGAAACTTGGCAAATCGAGTCTGCTCAATATTTCCTTTGACAAGAATCTCAAGAACTAAACGAAAACGCCCAATCAGTACCGAACTCGGACTGCTGATCGACGCACTACAACTGAATCGAGCTGGGTAAAACCCATAAGCCTTACTTAAAAGATGACGATCAAGCTTTGGAGCACGAGCTGGATTCAGACGGGCTTTGACCTCTTCCTGCTCCAAGAAGTTCTCGAGGAACTCTTCACGTCCAGTTGCAGGCCCTTGTGCTGCCAACCCAGACATCAAACCTTGTAAAAAATCCAGCTGATCCTCCTCTGCGCCCCCCTGTGAGCTAGCATGTACCTCTTCAAATACGCCCTCCCACGCAACGCCAGACTTCGCTAGGGCTAAAGAGGCAGTCAGTCCTCCACGAGAAGATCCAACGATAAGACTGAGTGGCCTCCCCTGAAAATAGCCTGTAGGGGAAACATAGGCCTCCTCCCTAAGACGCGTAGAGATCTCTGCTAAGTCCAAAGGAGAGCTCCCCTGTCCAGGCAAATAAGAAGCGCTAACAAGCCTCTCGATGCAGTCCTGTGCTCCTAAAACCTCATCTATATCTCGATCCCAGGGCGAAGGGCTCCCGACAGCAGGCGCCATGATCTCATCTTGAGTGCATTCGTACGCAGTCTTTTTAGATCCTCCATAAAGAACTTCACCCGGAAAAGTAGGTGCCAAGACAATATGTTTTTTTTGATGCTGATTGATAATACTTGCGATCTCACCATAAACAAGACCTCTATCTCCTGCGTGAGAGTACACGAGCAAAGGAGATGTCTTTGTTTTATTTTGGGGAATGACAAGCAGAGCTGTTCGAGTTACTTGTTCTGGAGTCCCCTTCCAATCACTCTGTAATTTATAGTCTAAACGATAGACACTCGCTACCGGCTTACCATCCTTATCGACAAGAGTCTCGAACTTCCCATCTTGATATCCCCCTGCAGGATGCAAGAACTTAAAACCTTCAATAGAGGAACATCGAGTCTCATAAAGTTTTTCCTTCCAACTCGATGAAACTTTATTCAGATAGTCTCTATAGACCTCTCTCTTTGATTCATCTACCAATAAACCCGAGGGTTGACTCAACTGCTGCTCCAGTAACCAACGACTCATCTTTTCTGCGTCTTGAGAGTCTATCCCCAGCACAGAATCTAATTTGTGATCCTTCAGAGAAACTTGGTTATTCCCAATGTGCAAAGTTTCTGCGAACTTGTCCCATTTCTTTTGCTTCCACTTCTCCTCTTCACGTGCATGATTCTGTGTAAGTTCATAAAGAGATGGAGGCACATTTTGATTTTCAGGTTTTTGCTTACAAGAGCTAGCAACCAAGCCCAGCAAGATCAGAAGTTCATATTTTGAGATAAAGAAAAAAAACTGGCTCATTAAGCTAGTCATCTTTTTTTTCATGAGCGAATTCCAAACAAAAAGTTAAAATTTGGCAAATGTTTTGATGGTGGCTGTAATAGAGTAGGGAGCAACAAACGCGTTCTTTCCAGACAAGGGAGCTTCATAGTTAAGATCGAAACCAAAGGGCAACTTATAAGCTCGCCCATCCACACTGAGGCCTAGCGAATAGAGGGTTAAACGAGCCGGAGCAGAGGGGACATGATCTTTATATTCAACACGATCGTGGCGATAATGGTAGGCACCGGACAGGACGAATGGCTTCAGACCGTCCCCCCACACCCCGAGTCCATGAGACGCTTGAAGTGTTCCCTTCCGTCGAAACCCTTTCTGCTCGTAGCGAGTCGCTGTCTCGTCCTCCACCAGTTGCCGATTATCAAGCAAACTCGTCTGCCTTCTCTTAGCCTTCGTCAAAGCCAGTTCGTTTTGCTCTATAAAGGAAAGCCAAAGTCCGTAGACCGGTTGATAGTCTAGATTCACTCGTACCCCCAGGTCCCAAAGACCTGCCCCCGTAGGTCGAAAAGCCAGGGGCACATCCTCAAATTTACCTGTTGGCGCTCGCAGACCTAGACCACTCGACAAAGAAAAGTTTTCATAACGAACAAAGTTATAAAGGGCACCAATCTCAAGATCCCCGAGACCACTCATCCCTGTGGAAGGAGCTGCTTGATTCATGATGAGGCTGTCTAACTGCGTTGCTAAACTGAATTTATTCTGGATGAGAAAAGTCTCACCTGTGTCGGGGTGAGTGAGGAGGGTGTCGTAAGGGATATTGTAACCACTCTCGATAAGCTCGGAACACTGTTCGTATCCCACACATATTTTTCCATCCAAATGGGAGATGACCTGTTTCCGGGCAGCCTCATATTTGCTCTTGTAGAGAGAGGAAGCACGAAAAGACGTCGCATCCAAACCAGCTTCATTTCTACCAACATAGGGTAGTAGAATCTGCAGAGAAAGCCTATCTGTCCAGCCATATTCTGCGACCAATGCCGAGACTTGAGCTCGAATAGAAAACCCAAGATTTTGAACCTGTCCTCCTCCATCAAACCCAGTCTGTCCATGAATTGATTTTTGAACAAATCGAAACCTGGCAATCCCAGCAGGAAGAGTCTGGCCCTCTGGCAGAGCTGCGTGAAAAGGTTTGTTGGAAGATTCTTTTATATCAGACGCTGGCACAGCAGGAGACTGCTCAGAAATTACTGTAGAACTAGGCGCTGAGACTAAAGAAGAAGTGACGCGCATAGGAAGATCTTCCGATGACGCTGCAGAGGAAACGATCAAACCAAGGGCTAACGCCCAAGAGGCAACAAAGAAGGTATGAGGAAAAAAAAGTCTAAGTAAAATCATACTGGACTCCTAGCAACATTCGTCTGCTGGTATCACTCAAATCCCAGATCAAAAAGGAAAAATCGACAGATAAAACAAGTATTCTCAAAAAATAATGAGCACAGGGAATTTGATATGCAACGCAGTTATTACCAGAAATCTCTATATGATTTTATAGCTCTTGGGAAGAGGAATTGAATGTTTTTTCTAAAATAACCTTTTTTTCCCTTAAAGAATAGACACCTAGCTTGATTTTTTCTAGGGTGCCGTCAAACTTCTCTCCAAAACTTGACGATTTGAGGCTAATTCTAGAGAAGTTTCTCACATGAAAACGATGCCCCCCCTTTAAGTTCATAGGCTCCTCCGACTCTGCTCGGATTTGAATCGTTGAGGGGAGCCCGAGGAGTTCATAAGCCTGTTCTGTACCTGACGGATTATTTCTCTTGTAGAAGGCTACTCCCCAAACAGTCCCTTGCTGGGCTTTGTTTTTATCTAAATTGTGCAGTTCGAGAACCACCTCTAGGAAACCACCCACCTCCTCCAACTTAAAATTCTTTATTTCCAACTTTTTCTGCAGGAGGTTTTCATCAAGAGCTTCGGGAGCCTGAACCTTGGCCTCTTGGGGGGGGGGACTCGATCCTATCACCACACCTTCCTCTTTATTCTCTCCAGGAGAGCTCATTTTAGAGAGGCCCTGCTGAGCAAGTAGGGAGCTTGGTACAGTAGGGTTTGGTGCAGAACTAGCTGTCCCTGGCCCACTCTTCGGGGCTTCCGGAGCGGAGACCTCTCCCCCATCTATCGAGCTCAAAAAGGAGGTTGGCATTCTTTTTTTAATAGAATCTTCAATCTTAAAATAAACTTTGTCAAAAATATGTTCATGAAGATCTTCAAGCTCAAACAAGCTGACTTTCAAGGCCATCACCTTTTGATTAAGCTGGTCTTTATCTTTAACAAGCTGACTAATAAAGCCAATACTTACAGGGGCCCAGAGCAAAAGAAAGAGAAGGCTGAGACAGACAAGCTGAAACGAGCCTACCC
>JAGNWK010000078.1 GCA_017985985.1 Oligoflexales bacterium | reverse complement strand
GATGAGCAGAACCGTCGGCCAATGAATTAAAACAAGTGTCAGTAAAGCTGCAAAAAGAATGGTGGCATCTCGAACGATGCTGTTCACAATCTCAGAGAAACGAGTTTGCAAAAAAAGCACGTCATTCATGAGCAGAGACATCCACTCTGCTGCACTTTTTTTGGAAATTTCGACATAGGACAGAGAAAGAAGTCCCGAAAACAGACGGTCTCTGTAGACTTTAGCGACATGCAAGGAGAGGTAGGAAGCACTGAGCTGGTAGGAGTAGGATGCGACCGCTTTCAGAGAGGCTGCTAAAAAAAGTCCCGAGGAAACATTCTGGATAACCCGCTCTTTCGGCAGCTCCCACAAGGCTAAACTCGGGAATAATTGAAGGATGTTCTGCGTGAAAAGATCACGACCAGAAAGGGTAAGCCTCTCCAGCCCGAGACCAAATAATGTCTTTAAAAAAGGGCCAATAATGAAAAGAAAAAGACTCTGACCCAATGACATAAGCAGCAAGGAAAAGATGAGCTGGACTAAAACTCCTTTTTTCTCAAATAGAGGATCCAGAATCACAAGTTTCAAGATGCTCTGTCTGGTTTTCGTCATAGGGAGGATGTGTTTGTAGAGGAGGAATATAAAAGTCTTTTGACAATTCGCGCTGCATAAAGAGAGGCCGACTCTCCATTCGGAGAAGCGAGTTGAGCCCTCAGTCGGGAAAAACCCTGTTGCATGCGATCACGTTTTTCCTTATTCAGCCACAGCTCAGACACTTCTGAGATAAGATCTTCCATCGCAAAGTTTTGGATAAACTCCCTGACGAGCTCCTCTCCTAAGAGAATATTTGGCAGTGCGATCCAACGACTCTTTACTTTTTTGAGGGCTAGAGCATAGCTCACGCGATTCATCCGATATACCGTCACAAAAGGCACGTCACAAAGAGCACACTCGAGGGTTGCTGTCCCTGAAGTGATCACGCAGAGATCAGCCCCCCGCATGAGCTCAAGACTCTGAGCTTTAACAAGTTTGACCGAGGGATGATTTCGCAAAAGACTCGGGAAATCTTTTTCTTCAAGGGATGGTGCCACCGGTATTACAAAGGAGGCAGAGGGAAAGCGGACAAGTATTTTTTGCACGAGATCTATAAATAAAGGAGCTGTATAAGAAAGCTCCTGCTTCCTACTGCCGGGTAGTAGAGCTATCCTAGGAGAACTTTGCCGTTCAGCTGAAGATGTTTGGACAAGTAGGGGGCTGATTCTTTCCAGTTGGGGTGAACCGACATAAGAGCAGTTGACACCAAGTCTTCGAAAGTAGCTCTCCTCAAATGGAAAAATAGCCAGAACTTGATCAGAGTAGTGAGCAAGTTGAGAAGCTCGCTCTTCTCCCCAGGCCCAGAGTTTCGGAGCCACATATTGAATGACAGGAATTCCTCGCAGTTTAAAGGCTTCTGCCCAGCGCAGATGGAGACCGGCAAAGTCGACAAAAATAGCAAGGTCTACATGATTTCTGTCGATATAGGCCAGAATGATTTTTTCAATCTGAGCCAGCTCCCCAAGACTTTCGAGCACTTCTAAAAGACCCATCATAGAGAGTCGATCTGAAGAGACGACGCAGTGAACCCCAGCTGCACTCAGAAGGGTGGATCCAATACCTGAAAATCTGATTTCGGGGCAGAGGGTGTGCAACTGTTTTACAAGAGCTTCCGCTATCAGCTCACCAGAATATTCTCCAGCACTGATGAAAACATGTCGGGAAAGATCATGTCTAGGCGTGTCGTTTGCTATCGACATAGGCCCCTACGACTCTTTTGCAGAAAGTCTAAGAACAACTTTGCTTCGTCCGTGCCTGCATAACGAGTTTGAATCTGTTCCTTCGCTTCGTCGACGGTCAGGCTCATCTGAAATAAAAGTTTATAGATGGCTTTGATTCTCTTGATAGCGTCTTCTGAACTTGTCGACCGATCTAAACCAACTTTATTAAGCCCTGCTGGCTTTGCTCTATCCCCTTGCACAAGGACAAAGGGTGGAACATCCTGCACCACAATGGATCCACCTGCTAGCATGGCTAAGTAGCCTATTTTGACAAACTGATGAATAGCAACATGCCCTCCGACAACAGCTCGGCTCTCGACTTCTACATGTCCAGCTAGAGAAACCGCATTTGCAAAAATACAGTGATCCCCCACCAGGCAGTCATGAGCGATGTGAGTATTGACCATGAGCAGATTCTTAGAACCAATCTGAGTTTTTCCTCCACCTCCATCTGTCCCAATAGAGATGTTGACATACTCTCGGAAGACATTGTCCTCTCCACAAACCAATTCTGTATCTTCGCCGCGGTACTTTAAATCCTGAGGGTTAGTCCCTATATGAGCATAAGGCCAAATCTGTGTTCGAGCTCCTATCGTGCTCCGAGCAGAAACCATGGCGTGCCCAAAAACCTGGACGTCGTCCCCCAATCGGACTTTGGAACCTACGATAGCATAAGGGCCTATGTTCACTCGAGCGCCCAACTCCGCTCCTTTTGCAATAATCGCTGTTGGGTGAATAGATGTTTCCAAGTCTAAAACCTTTTGATGATGATAAGTTCCAGTTCAATAGGGAGGGTTACTTCATCAAAGCTGAGAAGTGGGCACTTGCAACCGATTCTTCTCCCACAAAGGCATACCCTTCAAACCAAAAGAAGGGAGCTCTTCGTCTCAGCACCTTAACCTCATAGCGAAGAACATCCCCCGGTTCCACTTTCCGCTTGAAGCGTGACTTACTGACTTCCGTCAGGAGAACTTGCTTAGAAGTTCGCCCTTCTTCTTGATTTGAGAAATAGCCGAGAACAGCTGAGGCCTGAGCCATACCTTCTATGATGAGAACCCCGGGATAGATAGGGGCTTCTGGAAAATGTCCCTGAAGAATAGGGTCCGATATCGACACGTTCTTCAACGCGACAATACTTTCATTAAGAACGATAGCCGTAACCGTATCAATCAGAAGAAACGGGTACCGATGAGGAATACATTTCTGTATATCCAAAACACTAAAGGGCAAGTTCAGCGATTTGTTTTCCATCTATTGAGCCTTATCGTATGCCTTGATGAGTTGTTCGGTAAGATCGATCGGATCTTTGACGTAGAGCAGACCGGAGCTATTCATTTCAAAAACGACGTCTATATTTTTTGACTTGGCAAGCCCGTCGACCATCTTTGCCACCTTGGACGCTATTTTTTGGGTAGCCGTCGACTCTTCTTTTTTCAGTTCATTTTGGAAATTAGCTTCTTCGTTACGCAGCTGCATAAAAGTGTCTTGGAACTCTTTCTGCTTACGATTCTTGGCTTCTTCGCTAAGAACACTCGACTGTTGTTTCCATTCTTCATTCATCTTATCAAGTTTCTTCTTTTTATCTTGAAGCTCTTTTTCCTTCGCTTGAATTTTTTTCTCAAGTTCGCTTCTTGCTTTTTTTCCTTCTTCTACAGAAAGGATGATCCTCTGCATGTCTACCACGGCAAATCGAGGCTCTTGGGAAGAAGGTTTACTTTCACTTGTCGCAGGCTCAGCTTTGGGATCTGCAGCAAATGCAGCTGTACTGCTGAATAAGCAGAGGCTCGTCAAGAAGGACAAACTCTGCATCCATAAAGACCTTCGCATCATTTTTTTCATAAATATCCTTATTTATCAGTAGCCTAGCGTAAAAATAAATTCTACATCACCAAAGGACTGTGTCGACTCCCTGTATGGGTAGGCCCATTCAAAACGGAAGGGCGCAACCGGCGTCAACCAACGGAACCCAAAACCAGCATCTTTTCGAAGATTACCCAGCGACAAGGACTCACTTTCAAGGAAGGACTGCCCAGCGTCAACAAACAAGAGGGACTTGATCCCAGCTTTTGGAATCAGAGGGATAAAGTATTCTAACTGGAAATACAGCTGTTTATCACCCCCAAGGTTATAATCATAGCTGTTGTTCTGAGGGGAACGAGTCCTCCTCTGCTTAGGACCTAAGGCTTGAAAACCAAAGCCCCTGAGGTCACCATAGCCACCTAAGCGATATCTTTCCGAGGGGGGAATAGGGACACCCTCTACCGGCCAGAGTTTACCCAAAACGCCTCGGAGTTTAAAGTAAGTTCGGAAAGTGTCAGAAAAATCAAGAGGTACGTACTGGCTGACGTCGATAGAACTCTCCATAAACTGGTAGTTTCCCCCCAAACCTAGCCCCCCCGTAAACTCGTGGGACAGAATAATGGACGAGCCCTTACTTGGATCTAGATAGTTGTCCACATCTCGCCTTTGAAGAGAGGTTATGAGACTGTTTTTAACTCCACCCTCTTGATAGTCTTCAAAAATATAGATGTCTTCGAGTTGACGGATCTGAGTATGTCGGAGGGTAAGGGAGCCTTGAACAAGCTCAAAAAGCTTTCGCCCCAAGCTTACAGCCACACTCCTATGCAGCTCTGGAACCTCGATATCGAGGGAATATCGACGGTAAAATTTTCTAAAAGAAATATTAGTGCCGAGAGACCAGGGACCGTCGTTCAATCGCGGGTCAGCAAAACCAAGGCCTAGCTCATAATCCTTTGAGTTTGCCCACTTAGCAGAGAGACTAGCTTCCCACGCTCTACCCGACTGATTCTTCTCATCGTAGCGCCCTTCCCCAAACCAGGCCTGTCTTCTCTCTCCTCCCGGAGAATAGCCAAACGAGGCCCGCATCTGACCGGTGGATTTTTCCTTCATCTTGAACTTCAGGTCTAAGAGATCTTCTTTTTCTTCATCTCTTTCTTTCAGAACCTGGACTTCCTCAAAAAAACCTAGTCTTGAGACATTTTCTTTCGATTTTGTAAGCTTAGTTCCACTGTAGAGCTCACTGTCGGACATCTCAAATTCACGGCGGATAACGTTGTCCCGTGTTTTCGTATTCCCGACGATGACGATGTGGGAGAAGTAGACCTTTTGTCCCTTTGTAATGACGTAGTCAAGATCGACTGTTTTCTTTTCTGGGTCAAAGTGTGTAACAGGATTGACATCGACATAGGCGTAGCCAAGATCGCCATATTTATCGACTATCATCTCAATGTCTTTTGCAAACCGCGAGTAACGAAAAAGTTCTTGAGGTTTGAGAAGCATCTTTTGGATCAAGTCTGCTTCTTGGTAGACTTCCTCCCCGCCAACATCTCCACTCACCTTTATCGAAGCCACTTTGTACTGGATCCCCTCCTCCAGAGAGAATGTGACCCGCACAAAATTCTGATCACTGTCGATCTGAGTGAGAGGCTTTGCAAGTTTGACATCAGCAAAACCATAATCACGATAGTAATAGGATAAAAACTCGACATCTCGATTGACGGCTTCCATCTGGAACAAGGAAGCCGATGAGATAGCACTGCTCCTTGTGTACGGACGAGTGGCTAACTTGTCAAAAAGATCATCATCTGTAAAAAATTGATTCCCAAGTATATGAACATCCCCAACCAGCACTTTTCCGCTCTCTCTCACTTGGAACACGAGAGCCACCTCGTTGTCCCCCTTCTCTTGAACTGTATAAGAGACAGAGGCGAGATAGAAACCTTTCTCTGAATATTTATTCTCGATCTTACGAACATCGGAAGCTATTTTGCCCTCATTGATAATCATGTAGAGCTTGGTTTCGAGTAGGTCTTTGAAGTCTTCTGGCTTGAACTCAGTGAGGCCCTCAAAGTCTATGCTGATGATAGCTGGTTTTTCTTTGACTTGAACTTTCAGCGTAAGACTGTCTTTTTTACTCTCATCCCGTTCCGCAAAAAAACGGATGTCAGAGAAATAACCAAGTTCATAAAGCACATGTATATCTTTAGATATTTTGGCTTTTGAAAAGTCTTCCCCAGATTTTGAACTCAGAAGGTTCAGTATAGCTTCACTTTCAACCTTGCGGTTCCCTTCCACAAGAACACTCTCTAATTTCTCTGCTTTTAGCAGTGAACTCAGAAGAAGTGTGAGTAAGCCCAAACCAAGGCATAATATCAGTTGGCGAATCTTGAATAAGCTATTCAACGTCAATGTCCCCTATCTACAATACGACCATCTTCCATAGCAATTTGATATGGAAGTCTGTTAGCTAACTCCAAGTCGTGAGTGACGAGCAGAAGTGTCATTTTATATTCAACGCAGAGAGAAAGAAGAAGCTCTTCAATGGACTGTGATGTTTTTTTGTCAAGATTCCCTGTAGGCTCATCCGCTAGCAAAATCCGGGGACCCATGAAGAGAGCCCGTGCAATAGCCACTCTCTGCTGCTCTCCCCCAGACAATTCGCCCGGCCTGTGATCAAGACGTTTAGAGAGACCGACAGAAGTTAGAACTTTCTTAGCTCGTTCGCGAACGGAAGCCGCTGGGGCTCCTGAGATCAGCCCGGGGATCATCACGTTTTCCAGAGCAGAAAATTCACTAAAAAGATTATTCATCTGAAAGACAAAGCCAACTGTCGCATTCCTAAAATGAGAAAGAGCTCTATCGTTCATTTTGAGGATATCAATTCCATTTAAAAACACGGCCCCACTCGTCGGCAGGTCCAGAGTACCTGCGATGTGAAGGAATGTACTCTTTCCTGCACCAGACTTGCCCGTAACAGCTGCCACATAACCTCTAGGAATTTTAATATCAACTCCAGCAAGCGCCTCCACCTTCTGCGATTCGAGTGTGTAAGTCTTATACACATCGCTAAATACAATACTGTAAGCTGTCTGCGAAGAAGAAAATGAGGATAACCTCGAGGAGTCATCTTCGGTCTTTAAATACGTCACATACACCTCAAGCCTATACCAGGATCCTGTTTCGAAGCTGTTAGTGCAGGATACAAAGATGCTAAAAGACTCAGCATCCAAGCACAAAAAGCTATAACCATATACTCCACAGGAAGGAAGGAAACGGGAACCTTATTTTGATAGTAGACGCCCAAGGGAAGATCGACAAATTGAAAGATGCCAAAGCAAAGGAGGAGACCTAGCACAAGACCAGCTAGAACTCCAACAGTCGCAATACTGAGACCGTATAGCAAGAAGAGGCGAGCGATATCCACTCGACTCATCCCGAGTGAGCGGAGCAAAGCGATCTGACCCCGTTTATGGAAGACAGTCATCATCATAGTTCCACTGATTGAAAAAGCAGCAACAAGAACTATCAAAAGAAGGATGGCCCCCATGGTGAATTTTTCGAGCTTCAAAGCGAACAATAATGACTTGTTTACATCTTTCCAAGTCAATGTTTGCAGTTCAGGAAACTTCTTTAGAACCTTTGCCAATCTTTGATCGACTTGGGAAGGATCTTCGAAGTTAAAAGCGATCCCACTCACATACTCTTCTTCATCGAGGCTCTCATCATAGTCGGCTAAGAATTGTCGGCCTGACTTGAGGGAGACGACAGCATACTTCGAGTCGTAATTAGGCAGATCTGTCGAAAAAATGGCAACCACTCGAAAACGCTGGGACAGCTTACTGCCAGACAGCACATCCCCCAAACCCGCATAGGGGGAGATCACATCAATCTCATCCCAAAGACTCACTCCTAACTGAGTGGCGAGACTCTCTCCGAGAATAATGCCCTCTTTGCCATCTCCAGCATCAAAGTCAGATGATAAGGAGGAACCCAATCCCTCTGGACGAATCATAGAAGAGAGATGAGACAGTTCGCCTTCTTTAATGCCCTGCGAAAAGCCCCACAGCTTACCACCAAGCTTGGGATCGATGCCAAAGAGAGTCGCTGAGGCTAAGTATTTTTTGTTTTTTAAAACAATATCCGCCTGAGTAAAAGGCTCCCAAGCCACCACTTCAGGTAACAACTCACGGAAACGGGATACAGGGTATTTTTGGAGACTAAAACCTTGCAGAGACTCTTTGCTGAGGAGCTCCACATGAGGAAGCCCAGAGAACATCCTCTTCATAAGGTCTTTTTCAAAGCCACCCATAACAGATAGAACAGCAACCAAGGCGGCCACACCAACTGTTACTCCCGCTATCGATGTCATCGTCAAAAAAGAAAGACTTCTCCCTTTCTTTGAGGAAAGGTGTCTCCACGCCATCCACACGATATAGCTTTTGGGCTTCATAAACGACCTATTTAAACAAGGAGGTTCTTCTTCTGGGAAACCAGCTGCCCCTCCGGAGGCTAAAAGTTTCCCCAGACCCCTCCTTGCTGAAAGAGGGGGAGAAACCTAAAGAAGAAAAGTTCTAAGAACTTCTAATATACGGTCAGCGTCCTCTAGGGAAGAACCTTCTCCAAAACTGAGGCGCACGGAATTTGCAGCTTCTTCCTCGGAACACCCAAGTGCTTTCAGCACGGAGCTAGGTTTTCCTCCACCAGCAGCGCAAGCGCTACCTCCAGAGACGGCTATACGGGCTCGATCAAATAAGAGCATAAGTCGTGAACCTTCTACTCCCTCTACATAAAAGTTGAGAGTGCTGGGTAAGCAAAGCTCAGGATCACCATGGATACGAACCCCTTTCCATTTTAAAAGCCCATCTAGCAGTCTGTCCCGGATCGGAAAAAGATGTTCAATCCAGTTTTGTTTTTTGCTGAGTTCTTTCGTTTTTAAGGATAGGGAGATAATCCCAGGAAAATTCTCAGTTCCTGAACGTAAACCTCTCTCCTGGCCTCCCCCTATAATCAAAGGATGGAGGGGGCTGTCTTTCTTTTTGTACAGAGCTCCAATCCCTTTAAAAGCACCAATTTTATGCCCAGAGATGGCGGCGCTATCGACCTTGCTCGAACCGAGCCAAGTGAGGTCTATCTTCCCGTAAGCTTGAACGGCATCCATATGAATATGTGCATGAGGATTCTTTGCTTTTAGGGGATCAACGAGCGGTTGAATAGGGTTTAATACCCCTATCTCGTTATTGACGAGAATCAGCGAGATCAGAACGGTGTTTTCATCCACAGCTGAAAGAAGTCCCTCGCGATCAAAGAGACCCTGTGAGTTGACATTGACAAATCGCAGTTCACAGAGCCCTCTTTCCTCAAGGGTTTCAGCAAGGGTGAGCACAGAGGAATGTTCAATTTGACTCAGAACAAGGTTAGGCTGCTGGATCCTCCTTCTCTGCGCGTGATATGAACAGGCTCCTTGAATGGCGAGATTGTTGGCTTCTGTCGCGCCAGAAGTAAAAAAGATTTCCCTGCGTTCAGCTGAAAAAAAAGAGGCTACGAGTTCTCGTGCCTCCTCCATGAGAAGCTTCGCCTCTCTCCCATCGTGATGGATGCTGGAAGGATTCCCGTAAACGCTCTGCACAAGCTTACAAACTTCTTCACAGTGCCCCTGGGTAGAGGGAGTTGTGGCGTTACAGTCCGCATAAACTTTACGAACAGATTCAGTTTTCATCCTTTTCCCTTCGGGGCTTAACTGATCTTATACTTTTCAATTTCAGGGGGAACCAGCTGCACAGTTTCCCCCTGTCACCCTCCTTGCATGGTTATGAAAATACAGACCCCCATGATGACGGATCGAACTCTCCAAGATTTGGTAAACCATGATTTTTATTTTTCTTGCTATAGACAACTGGAACGGGCTTTTTGACCAGCGAGGATTGGCAAAGTCCTGTGATCAGAAGAGGCTCGAACATATGCTGAACAGGAAAGAAACTAAGCTCTTTCAGCACTTCTGGAGGAAGCTCTTCCAGATCAGACCAGTTTTTTCTAGGCAATATGATCTTCTTCTTCCCATAACGATGTGCGGCTAGAAGTTTTTCTTTGATCCCACCCACTGGAAGAACCTGTCCGCGAAGAGTGATTTCACCTGTCATCGCAAAATCAGAAGGAATCGACTTCCCTAGAAACAGGCTTGAGAGAGTACAAAGGATAGCTATACCCGCACTCGGGCCATCTTTAGGAGTTGCTCCATCGGGGAGATGCAAGTGGATTTGGCTCTTGATAATCAGCTCTGTTTCAAGGCCGAGCAGTTCAGCGTGAGAGATCAGGAAGGATAGAGCTGTCTGTGCTGACTCCTTCATCACAGTTCCAAGGCTTCCTGTAAGAGTCAGGCCTCCTCCCCCTTCCACTTTCTGCAGCTTTCTCGATTCAATATAAAGGATATCACCACCTACCGACGTGTAAGCCAAACCTATGGCCACACCAGGGGGTAAGATCTTATCCTTGGGTTCCTCAATGTAGGTCGGAGAACCTAGATACTCGTAAAGGTTGTCTTCAGAGATCTCTGTCAAAGAACTTGCAGTGGCACGAGATCCTTTCAAGCTAGGTTTACCGGTTCGTCCTGCTTCCACAATCGACTTGACGACCTTTCTGCCGATTGTCATCAGCTCTCGCCTCAGCTGTCTCATCCCAGCTTCTCTCGTATAGAAACGAATCATCTGCAGCAAAGCTTCTTCCGAAATTTTCCACTTATCAGACGACAGGGAGAGATCCTTAGCAATAGAAGGGATGAGATGGGAGTTGGCAATTTTAAGTTTCTCCCTCTCTGTATAGCCCCTGATTTCGAGGATCTCCATCCTATCCAAGAGAGGAGCGGATATGGGGTGCAAGGCGTTAGCTGTGGCCACAAAAATGACAGAGGAGAGGTCAAAGGGGAAACCTAAATAGTGGTCTGTGAAATTCTTATTCTGCTCCTGATCCAAGACCTCTAGCAAAGCTGAGGAAAGATCACACTGCGAGAATCCGTGACCCGAAGTCCCCACTTTGTCTATCTCATCCAGCAGCACAACGGCTCGGGACGACTTTGCATCTTTGATGGCTTGAATAATCTTACCGGGCATAGCACCGATATAAGTCCGGCGATGACCTCTAATCTCAGCCTCGTCTCGAACTCCACCTAAGGAGATGCGCACAAAGGGACGCCCAAGCGCCTTTGCCATCGAAGAGACGAGGGAGGTCTTACCGACCCCAGGCGGACCGACTAGAAGTAGAATTTGACCGCGAATTTGTCCCCTGTACTCAAGCACAGCGATATATTCGAGGATTCTCTCTTTTATTTTGGGTAAACCATAGTGCCCCTTATTGAGAATTTGCAAAGCTGTTTTCAGGTCGGGATATTTTTGGGCATCGACCGGATCTTTGATCTTCGATTTTTTAAGTTTCGAAGAGTCCGGATCCGAGGGTTTCTTTTCGCGCTCTGCCCAAGGCAGATCCTTAACCCAGTGCAGGTAGTTCCAGGTTACTAGATACTCTGGAGAACCAGGGTGCATCATACCGAGACGATCGAGCTCTCGCTGTATAGGAGCCTTCGCCTCCTTCGGCAGATTGAGACCTTTGAAGTAGTTGCGCAGCTCCTCTAGCTCGTCAATGTCACCATCCATCTCCCCGAGCTCTCGTTTGATCGCAACCATCTGCTCGCGGAGAAAGTTCTTTTTAAGATTGTCCTGAAGGTCATATCGCACCCCCTCCTGAATACGGGTCGATATCTGCAGGAGTTCGACCTCTTTTGAGAGGTGTTTCAGCAGCTGCTTAACCCGAGTTCTAAGATCAAAACAGCCGAGAACAGCGACCTTTTCCCTCGAAGATAGAGAGAGGTAAGGGGTGATCAGATCACACATCATAGCCGGATCATCGGCTGTATAGAGGAAAGCCATCGTCTCCTGCGAAATGGCGGGGTTCATTTTCAAAATTTTTAGGATCAGATTCTTTAGGGCTTTAACAGAAGCCAAGAACTGCATGTTGTACTTAAAACCCTTTTCCTGCGGGATAAGGATCTTGCCAACATAGCCGTTCTTGCGCTTAGACACCTGGCTGACGATAAAACGGCGAACCCCTCGAAGGACAGCCCCCATTCCCCCATCAGAAAGCTTGATGATGCCTGTGATGATAGCCTCAGTCCCAAATGTAGAAAGATCCTGACCTATGAAGTCCCCTTTATCGGACTGCTCTGCAAAAGCCGTAATCACACCAATTTTCAGGAGCCCCTTCTGGGCCAAATGAAAATCCTCCTGCTTTACCCCCTCCAAAGAGGATATGGATAGGGAATGACCAGGAAAAAGAACAATTTGAGGGAGAACCAAAAGCGGAAAGTCCGCATACTCTTCAAATTCGGTGTTGGCGGCAATAGCAGTCGGAGTGTCAGAGGACTCCGACTGGAGCCCCTTCGCCTCTTTTGGTAGTTTAGCCTGCCCTGTTGATTTTTTTGTACTCATCTCTTCTCATAACCTTTAGACCAAACAACTGTAAGTTCTCAAAAAATTTGAGAACTTATTCTGCTAGTGTATGATTCTTGCTGGTATTTGATTTTTTTTCAACCTAGCTTTTCCTGCCATAACTTCGCAATGGGGACGAATTGGCTTATCATAAGACTATGGAAAGAAATAGAAGGAAAAGAACACGGTTTTTTTTGTTTTTGGGTTTGCCCTTTGCAGCCATACCCACTCTTTTTCTGGGGCTTATCCTGCAAGTGGATGGAATAGTGTTCGCTGAGGAGCATAAGCCCTCGTCAGACTTGGAAAAAACCGAATCATCTGGGGAAAAAAGTTCCCACGAAGGCGGGGCCCAAAAGAAGTCAGAAGCAAAAGAGAAGGCCCATAAGAAAAAGTCTGGAGGAAAAGCTGCAAAGTCGTCCCATGACAAACCAGAGGAAGGGGAGTCCGCCGAACAAGCAGAGGAGCCCTCTCCTGAAAGTGAAGAGGATGCCAAGATGAAGAGGGCGGCTGAAGACTCCGCCTTTACCCCCTACTATGTCCATCGT
>JAGNWK010000012.1 GCA_017985985.1 Oligoflexales bacterium | reverse complement strand
AATGCTAGGAGAAAATGTTTATAAAACCAACGGTGCAACTTGTCACGGTGGGAAGGGGCGAGCAGATACACCTTTGTCGAAAACGCTCATGCCAGCTCCCACTAATTTCCACGATGAAGACCTGATGCTTTTGAGTTCTCCCTTCAAATTTTTCAACACATTGGAGACGGGGATCAAAGGCACAGCTATGCCGTCTTTCAAGGCGATTCTTAGTGAGGAAGAGTGTTGGAGTGTGAGCTTCTATCTTTCTTCACTGCGCTTTTCTGCAGAATTGGGAGAGAGTTCAAACTTTGATGTGAGCAAGTTTTCTGAAGGGAAGAGTGCAGAGCCGATATACGTGGCCGCTCTTGCCAGAATGAGTGATTCAGAACTAGAGTCCCATCTTAAAAAGATAGGTTCTCTTCATGAGAGTGAATCTAAAAAATGGCTTGCTTACATGAGGCGGGAGGCCCCTTACCAGAAGCTTGTCCCTTTGGACTCCTCATCTGCTTTCGTGGAGGAACAAGCGCAGCCGGGTCAAGCCCTTCTGTCGTCCCCGAGTCCTCAAGACGCAACCCAGCAGAGGCTGGCTTTCCTAAGAAAGAAGTTAACCGACGCGGAGAAGGCCTTCTCAGAGCATAGACGACAGGCAGCGGAAGGTTTTCTTTTGGACGCTTATCTGGACGGCTTTGATGGGCTTGAGATGGATTTGTTGCTGATCGACTCAGCTTTTGTCAAAGGTGTCGAGTTGGAGTTTATTAAAGCTCGAAGTCTAGCTTCAAGTGCGGATCTTCAAAGCTTTCAATCAAGCTTAGCCGTTTTGAGGCAGGCTCTTGACAGAGCAGAAGGTCTCTTAAGTAAAACACGAGTAGATACAAAAGATTCTCCGTTTTGGGAAAGTGCGAAGCTGAGCTCTTTCTTTAGTTCTTTTATGATTATTGTGCGAGAGGGCTTCGAAGCATTTCTGGTGATTGCAGCTCTTCTTGCCATGGCTAGTCAATTGGGAGTAGCTCGCGCTCGTTATTTCGTTCATCTTGGCTGGCTTAGTGCTGTCCTAGCTGGTTTCGTGACATATTTCCTGTTTGAAAAAATCTTAAGTTTGTCAGGGAGTGCTAGGGAGTTGGTGGAAGCCGTCTCTACGGGGATTGCAGCCCTCGTGCTCTTCTACACTGGGTTTTGGCTTCTCAGTCAGTCAGAAAGACAGAGGTGGATGGCGGAGCTGAAGACGAGAGCTAGTTCTGCGCTCCATCAAAACCAGCTCTGGGTGATTTTCTCCCTGTCCTTTATAGCCGCCTATCGAGAAGCTGCGGAGACCGTGTTGTTCTATTCCGCTCTCTTTAACAACACGGCGAGTCCTGGGAGTGTTGTCCTAGGCCTTGTCATGGGTTCAGTTCTCCTCTTCTCCGTCGGTTGGTGTATTTTGCGCTACCAAATCAAGTTGCCTTTAAGGAAGTTCTTTCTTCTCACCAGTTCTTTAATGATTCTTCTGTCTGTCATTTTGACGGGAAAAGCTGTGAAGGAATTGATTGAAGCTGGTCTCGTGCATTCCACCCAGCTCAGCTTTGTTCCAGCTATAGAGCTACTGGGGATTTACCCCAGTCTTGAAACACTGATGAGTCAGTGCGGACTTCTTTTTCTGGGAGTCCTTCTTTATGGGGCTTGGAAGAGGAAGAAGAGGTCCAGCGAAACGTTTTAGGAGGAGAACTCCTTTATCTGCGAAGAGAATCTCTCCAAACGTTGCCTGTAGATTCTGATACGGTCAGCCCTGTAGGTCTTAAGCAGGGTCTTCCCCTCCTTCTTTCTCTCGGTTCTAGTCTGGCTAGTTCGAAGGGGGTGGGGGCTCTGTCTGCTGCTTTTTTTGATCTTTTTTTTCTAGGAGCTGGGGTCGGGGCGACAGGGCTGGAGAAGCTTGGACTGGAAGCCATCAGTGTTGGGGGTGGAAGAAGGTGGGAGGCTTCAAGTTCTTCTACCGCTGTGGCTGCGACGGGGGGCAGGACAAAAGGGGCTGCTCCCGGAGCGGGCTCTTCAGCTGCAGCAGCTGGTGCTGCTTCCATTGCGACAGTCTCTTCTAGGGGGAGGGGGCCGCCAGAGGGGCTGGTTAGACCATGAGGATCTATTCCTCCGACCCAAGCGGCGACAAGACTAGCGGGCATTCCTGCAGGGCCTGTAACGTGGGATCCTGCTAGGAGTGTAGGAAGAGTGAGTCCTCCCCGAAGTCTCCTCAGGGGAGGATGAACTTCGTCAGCAAGACAAACAGATTGGAGAAGGTCGTCCATGTGGTCGTCGAGGTTGGGTTCACTTTTTTTAGAACTGTGATCAGGGTCTATAGGAGGAAGCTTTTGATCATCCCCCCCGCCAGCAAAGAGAGAAGCCGAGGCGAAGAGAGCAAGGGTCGAGGAGATTTTCCTGGCTGAATGCAAAGGCATGGTAAGCTCCTAAAAATTAAGAGAAAAGTAACTTATATTGTCTAACATGCCTCGTAAGACTAGGGTAGTTTAGATTCTCAGCCTGCTAGGGGATGCCGCTCTGCCCATAGCCTAGCCTTGAAAATGATGGAATTGAGGATCATCCTTGCCAGATTCTAAGGATGTGGTATAGCATACCTGCCTTCGCTGCAATTTCGTTTCAGGTAAATGAAAATTAGCGCAGACCTGATTTCTAGAGCAAGAACTAGATCAACAACTAGGTAAACAAGAAGTTTAAAATAGAGGGAGAATCTCTCCAATGTCAGCAGATGAGTCTAAAATAGAGTCTCTCCCAGAGACTCACATTGTGAAAGCAGAGCTCCGAAAAGAAACAGGTAAAAATGCCTGCCGTCGCCTTTTGCTGCGCGGTCTACTCCCCGCGAATCTTTTGGGGAAAAGAAGCTCTACAAACATCCAGCTGGACCCTAAGTTCCTGTCTGTGATATGGAAATCTGGCGGAACATTTCGCCTGGATCTTGAGGGAAAAGTGTTCCCAGTAAAGATGCACGAGCTTCAAGTGAACCCAGTGAAACGCACCCCGTTGCATGTGGATCTGATGCCGCTGTGAATTTGATTGTGGGTCTTGGTAATCCCGGTGCGAAGTATAAGTCAACTCGACATAATGTTGGCTTTATGCTTCTTGATAGCTTTGCTCAGGAATTCGGTCTTTCCATCCAGAGCAAAGCTTTTGATGGTCGTTTCGGTCAGGGCACATTGTGGGGCCAACCGGTTCTGCTGTTGAAACCGGAGACGTTTATGAATTTGTCGGGTCGCTCTGTCCGAGCTTGCCTGGCTTATTATAAGTTAGCTGTTGAAGATCTCATCGTGATTCACGATGACGTCGACCTCGAGCCTGGTCATGTACGGATGCGAACAGGGGGAGGGGCTGGTGGCCATAATGGCATCCGAAGTTTGATAGATGAGTTAGGATCTCAGGAATTTTACCGGGTTAAGATTGGCATTGGAAAGCCAGTGTTTGAAGATCAGGAGAATAGGCCCAAGAGCCTCCTCGATATGGTACAAGGTACTGCCTTTACCCATAACAAAGAGGCTAAACATGCTGCTGTAGCCAGCTGGGTTCTGAGCCCATTCAGTCAGAGAGAAGTCGAGATTTTGAAGACGGACTCCTACCCCCAATTGTTGGAAAGGGTTCAACAGATCTTCAAACATAAAGATAAGAAAGGGAGTTAAGAAGTGCTGAGAGAATACGAATTTACGGTTATCTTTGGCCCTCAACTGCAAGATGAGGAAAGCAAGAAGCTTCAAAAAAAGTATGAAACTATACTTTTAGGAAAAGATGGCGAATTGATCAAGAAGAGTGATTGGGGCTCGCGCAAGCTAGCCTTCGCTATGAAAGGTCAGTACAAGGGTCGTTACGTGCATTATGATTTGACGACGACTCCGGATCGCTTGGCTGAGGCTGAACGGCTCATGCGTATTGATGAGGGCGTACTTCGCTATCTCTCAGTGCGTGTTGGTGAAAATATTGATGTTGAGGCGCGAAAGCTGGAGCTCGCAAAAGCGGAAGCACAGGCTGCTGCTCAGAGAGAAGCCTCGGCTTCCCTTCTGTGATTTTAGGGATGGAGTTTAGAACATGAAAGTGATTTTGACAGAAGATGTCCCAAATTTGGGCTCTATCGGTAGCCTCGTTCAGGTAAAAAACGGGTACGCTCGTAATTACCTGCTCCCTCGTTTGTTCGCGGTTGTTGCTAATGAGCGCAACCAAAAGGAGCTTGAGCATAAGAAAAAGCTTCTGGAAACAAAAAAACAGAGGGTTTTATCTGAGGCGCAGGTTTTAGCTGAAAAAGTATCTAAAGTCACCCTGGTTTTGCTTAAGCAGACTGGTGAAGAAGATCGAATTTTCGGTACAGTTACAACGGCTGAAGTCGTTGAACAGCTAGCTAGCCACGGGCTGAAGTTTTCTAAAAAAGATCTTCACTTTCCTGAAGATATCAAGAAAACAGGGTCGTATGTTGGGGAACTGAGGATACATTCCGAAGTTGTAGCCAAAGTAAAGATCCAAGTAAACGCTCTGCCTAAATAAGCTGATCGATCTTTCTTCGTTGGGACACCTCATCAACGTACAGTTGAATGGTGATCCACGCTTGGCTGGGTCTTTCAGGGCCAGATTCCTAGTATCAAGTGCTGGGCAGGTGGATCATTTGCGCCTGCCCTGCTCGTTTCGTTTCTTTATGCTCGAATCAGGGAGCTTCTCTATTCGATCGTATCCTAGACAAGAACCATGAAGACAAATGAAACGGTGGAACAAGTTGCACCTCACTCAGCAGAAGCCGAAAGAGCGGTGTTAGGTGCTATCTTACGGCATCCAGCTCAGTTCCATCGAGTCCTCGATAAAGTTCGTCTAAAAAAAGACCATTTTTTTCTTGATTCTCATCGTGCCATCTTTGAAGGTATTTCGGAGCTTGATGCGATCTCAAAGCCTATAGACGTTCTGACGGTCCTAGAGGTTCTGAGCAAAAAGAACCTTGGCTCAGCTACTCCGCGATTTACCTATTTTATAGAGCTGATCGAAACCTGCCCTGTTTCTGAAAACATTGAACACTACGCCTTTATCATCAAAGAAAAGTTCTTTTTAAGAAAAATTATCAAAACTTGCCAGGACACCGGTCAGAGGGCTATGTCCGCGCAGGGAGAGATTAAAGACTTTCTCGAAACGATTGAGAAGGAATTTGCTGAGATCAATCAAGACCAGGACTCTGGCAAGGGTCTGGTGAGCGCTCGAGATGTCTTGATTCCGACCCTTGAAGAGCTCGAAAAAAGAATCAATTCAGATGGACGACTGAGTGGGGTGAGTTCCGGTTTTACCGACTTGGATAAATTCACCGGTGGTTGGCAGAAAAGTGATCTTATTATCCTGGCGGCTAGGCCTGGTATGGGAAAAACAGCCTTAGGCCTCAACTGGGCCCTCAACCCCTTGCATTATTCAGAAGACATGAAAGTAGCTATGTTTACCTTGGAAATGTCTAAGGAGCAGCTGGTTGAGCGTCTGCTCTCGGCAGAGGGACGGATCGATTCCATGCGTTTGCGAAAGGGGGATCTTGCTGAGGATGAACAAGATCGTCTCATGCATGCAGCGCGATCACTCAATAAACTTGGGGTGAGGATGGCCATAGACGAGACACCCGGGATATCTCTTTCTGAGTTAAGAGCCCGTTGCCGACGTTACAAAAGAGAGAAGGGACTGGACCTCATTATCATCGATTACCTCCAGCTTATGACAGGTAGTCAGAATGCTCAGAAACAAGGTCGAGAACGTGAGATTGGGGAAATTTCCGTCGGTCTCAAAGCGTTGGCTAAGGAGCTTTCCGTCCCGGTGATTGCTCTTGCTCAGCTCAATCGGGGACCTGATGCTAGACCCGACAAAAGGCCTAGGATGAGTGATCTTCGGGAATCCGGGTCGATGGAACAGGATGCCGATCTCATCATGTTTATCTATCGCGATGATTATTATAATCCTAGTTCTGAGCATGCAGGGAAGTCAGAAGTGATCATCGCTAAAAATAGGCATGGACAGACTGGTACGGTGTCCCTTGCTTGGCTCCCCAATTTTGTCTCTTTCCACAATTTGATGAAAGATTAAACTATGGACACAATTCTGGGATGGGACACTGCTCTTTTTAGAATTGTGAATAAGCAACTCGCTTGGCCTGTTCTTGATCCTCTGATGCTCCTGCTAAGCAGTACGAGTGTTTGGCTCGTAGCTCTGCTGTTAGCGCTTCCTTTTCTTGTTCATTTTAAAAAGAAAAATTGGCTCAAACTGCTTCTCTGGCTGGGTCTTAATGTGGCTGTTGCCGATCTTCTTGCTTTTCGCGTTTTTAAGCCTCTGATTCAAAGGCCGAGGCCTTGTTTGCAGCTTCAGGATGTGAGACTGGTTCCAGAGTTTTGCGGAGGGGATTATGGCTTTCCTTCCAATCATGCTGCTAATGGTGTAGCTTGCGCGGTCGCTTTGAGTCTCTATTGGCGGCGAATTTTTTGGTCTGTATTTCTATTAGTCTTTTTAGTGTCGTACTCTCGCTTGGTTTTGGGGGTGCACTATCCACTCGATCTTGCTGCTGGGTTTCTTCTTGGGGCTAGCGTTGCTTTGACTCTCCACAAACTTCGATTAAAATTGTCTGCATAGATCAGATAATAAGTCTGAAAGTGACACAGAAAACTACATAGGAGGGTGAGGCTATGGCTCTTCCGGACATGCGTCCCAAGAAAGTTGAGGCTTTAATTCTTGGGGGAGGAATCCATGGCGTTGGGGTTTTACACGACCTCGCTTGTCGGGGGTGGAAGGATGTCCTTCTGTTGGAGAGATCGGCCCTCGGAAGTGGTACGAGTTCTCGCTCTACAAAGCTTATTCATGGGGGTCTCCGCTACCTTCAAAGAATCAGTCAAGTGGGGATGGTTTCTCAGTCTTTGAATGAAAGAGGCTTCTTACTTGATATAGCCCCAGATATTGTTTTCCCCCTTGAAATTCTTATCCCACTTGCCAAGGGTTCTGGTCCATTTTTTCCCTCTAAAGTAAGGGTTGGATTGAGTCTCTATGACTTCATTGCGGGACGGCACAAGATTCATACCCACAGAACCATCCCTAAAGCAGAGTTGGCAGAAAAAGTACCCTGTCTTGACTCCATCATGTTTCGAGGAGCCCTTTCTTTTTGGGATGCGCAGACCGATGATCTTGCTCTCGTTCGTCGAGTTGCAAAATCGGCCTTGAAGATGGGTGGACAGATTGCAGAGCATTGCGAAGCTATAAAACTGGAATCCGATCAAGAGGTCGGCTGGTCTGTTACGGTGAGGACCGAAGATGGTGAGAGGATTATACGTACGCCCTATGTTATCAACTGTCTTGGCCCCTGGTCGAATCTTTTCATAGAAAAGAGTGGTTTAGAGCCTCCCTATAAAGGGGTCTCCAATAAAGGGACTCACATCATCCTGAAGGATCTTGGGCTCACAGCAGGTCTATTTTTGAGAGCGAAAGAAGATAAGCGTATGGTCTTTGTTCTCCCCTGGCAGGGCTATACGCTGGTGGGGACAACCGAGTCTCGTTATGATGGGCATCCTGATGCTTTAAAGGTCGAAGAAAACGAGGTGGACTATCTTCTCAAGGTCTGCGGAGGAGCTTTGAAAAAAAACCTATCTTTGCAAAGGAGCGATGTGTTATCTGCTTTTTCAGGGCTAAGATGGCTAGCTGTTGAAAAGCGAAAAAGTTTGACGGCGACTTCAAGAGAGACTGTTCTTGGGGAAAATTTTGCGAACGGGTTTGAAGAGACGAAGCGTGGGGTGATGATCACCGTCTATGGGGGAAAGCTCACTAGTTATAGAGCCCTAGCGGAAAAAATTGGTGATCACCTTGCTCAATACTGTGGAGATTTTTATCAAAGTAGCACCCATAAAATAGAATCATGGATTCAGTCGGATGAAGATCCCCTGCCCCCTCCCTCTGTTATTCAAAGATTTTTGTAAGAAGAGTTAATTATGGAAAAAGTGAACCTGAATATTCTTTTCTCAGAGATGGAACTAGAAGTTTTAGATAAATGGAAACAAGAGTCTATCTTTCAAAAACAAAATGAGAAGAGGGCCGACGCGAAAGAGTTCGTTTTCTATGATGGTCCTCCTTTTGCAAATGGACTCCCCCACTACGGTCATCTTTTAGCAAACTCGATCAAAGATACCGTCACGCGTTATTGGATTATGAAGGGTTTTAAAGTTGACCGTCGATTTGGGTGGGACTGTCATGGATTGCCTGTCGAATTTGAAATTGAAAAGAGAGATAAGCTCAAGGGCAGGCCTGATATTCTGAAGATGGGTGTAGCTAAGTTCAATGAAACTTGCCGCGACTCTGTCCTCCACTATGCGGCAGAGTGGCAGAAAGTGATAACGCGACTTGGACGTTGGGTTGACTGGGACAGACAGTACCGGACGATGGACAAAGAATATATGGAATCGGTCTGGTGGGTATTTAGCACCCTTTATAAAAAGGGTCTGATTTACCAGGGTTTGAAAGTTGTTCCTTATTCACCTCGAACGACGTCAGTGGTTTCTAATTTTGAAGCGAATCAGAACTATAAGATGGTGCAAGATCCTTCCGTCTTTATCAAGTTTAAGCTGAAAGGGAGGGATGAGAGTCTCATCTGTTGGACGACTACTCCTTGGACTCTTCCTGCTAACCTTGCTCTAGCTGTCGGTCCCGATATTACTTATGTGAGGGTGAAAGACCACAATAGCGGGGAAGTTTGGATTCTCGCTAAAGAAAGAGTAGAACCCTTCTACGAAAAGGCCCAAGACCCAAAGGAAGGCCCTCGGTATACAATTCTTTCAGATCTAAGCGCTCAGGATCTGATAGGTCTATATTACGAGCCTCTTTTTCCCTATTTTGCAAATGAAAATGCATTCCGAGTGCTACAAGCTGGTTTTGTGGCAACGAGTGAAGGGACAGGTATTGTTCATCAAGCCCCTGCGTTTGGCGAAGACGATTTCTTCACTTGCCGTGAGCAGGGCATTACTCCCGTTGATCCTATCGATGAAACGGGTTGTTTTACTAAATTGGTACCAGATTATGCCGGACTTTACTTCAAAGATGCAGACAAGCCTATCTGTCGAGACTTGAAGGCCAAGGGTCTATTGATTCGCCACGAAACGATCATGCATAGTTATCCCTTTGACGAAAGAACAGACACGCCTCTGATGTATAAGGCGGTTCCTTCCTGGTACGTGTCTGTCGAAAAATTTGTCGATAAATTGATCAAAAACAATGCGGAGATCAATTGGGTTCCCCATCATATAAAAGATGGTCGAATGGGATCATGGCTAGCTCAGGCTAGAGACTGGTCTATAAGTCGAAATCGATTTTGGGGAACGCCCCTTCCTGTCTGGGTCTGTGAAGTCGATAGTTCTCACTTGCGAGTGATGGGTTCTATCCAAGAGTTGGAAAACTTATCGAAGACAAAAATTCACGATCTTCATAGCCATTATTTGCAAGACATCAAGCTGCAGTGTCCCCACTGTACGTCGAGTCCTACTCAGATGAAGCTTGTCGATCTTGTTTTCGACTGCTGGTTTGAGTCGGGATCCATGCCTTATGCTCAGATGCATTATCCTTTTGAAAACGCAGACCGGTTTAAAGAGGGTTTTCCTGCACATTTTATTGCAGAAGGTCTCGATCAGACGAGAGGATGGTTCTACACTCTTCATGTTCTGGCCTCAGCTTTGTTTGATAAACCAGCCTTTCAAAATGTGATCGTCAATGGAGTTATTCTCGATGAAGCTGGCAAAAAAATGTCGAAGCGGCATAGAAATTACACCCCTCCTGAAGAACTGTTAGAAAAATACGGTGCCGATAGTGTGAGGCTCTACCTCTTGAACTCTGCTTTGTTGCGAGCTGAAGATCTGATGTTCTCCGACCAAGGGGTGAAGGACATCTCTCGGCTTGTCTTGCTGCCTCTATGGAATGCCCAGAGTTTCCTAATCACCTATGCAGTCGCGGATCAGTGGAAACCCTCTCCTTCCTTTCTGCAAGGTCATGCTCCGAAGGTTCATCACGAACTTGATGCTTGGCTTTTGTCGCGCCTCGAATGTCTCAAGTCAAATGTGATTCAGCACATGGAGGCTTATAAACTCTATTTGGTGGTCCCTTCTATCGTTGATTTTATAGAGGATCTCACCAACTGGTATATCAGACTGAGTCGTAAGAGGTTCTGGGGGACTGCAGAGGCTACCATAGAGGAAGCAACTACTGTCGAAGAAAAAAGTCTAAGTGTGGATCAACAAGCAGCCTTTGAGACGCTATACTTTGTTCTTGTTGAGTTCAGCAAGCTATTCTCTGCTTTCGCTCCTTTTGTTTCAGACAGACTTTATCAAAATCTTTGTGAAGGACTGGGAGGAGACGAACTGTCGGTTCATCTTTGCGACTTCCCCAAACAGAATCCATCGATGAGAAATGAGCGATTGGAAGAGGAAATGGAACTCTTGAGGCAGGTGGTCAATCAAGGAAGATTCCTACGCCAAAAACACAAGCTAAAGGTCCGTCAGGTTCTAGCCTCCATGCTGGTCATCACAGCTTATGAAAAAGATAGAGCTGTCATTGAAAAGTATGAACTGCTGCTTAAAAATGAGCTGAATGTAAAACATATCTACTTCACAACAGACGAGTCTAAGCATATCCGCATCATTTTGAAGCCTAATTTGCAAGTTTTAGGGAAAAAATTAGGTAAAAAGCTGCCAGAAGTGAAGGCGGCCCTTCATGATATGTCAGCCTCTTTAGATAAAGTCGCGGCTATGATCTCTGCCTGGAGCAGAGGGGAAAAGGCCGAAGTAGCAGGGGAATATCTTGAGAAGGCAGATCTTCTCCTAGAAAGAGTTCCACTCGATGAACGTCTCGTTTCTACAGAAAAAGGTCTGACTATTTTGTTAGATACCAGTTTGACTCCAGAGCTACTTGCTGAAGGAAGAGCAAGGGAACTTGTCAATCGCATTCAAAACCTTAGAAAAGAGAGTGCTTTGGATGTTTCAGACCGTATCCAATTGGAGATTCTTGGCCCTGACTCTCTTCTTCTGGAGCTTGAGTCGTATAAGAAGTACATCTGCTCGGAAACCCTAGCTCGAACCCTCCTTCTTAAACCTTTATCTCAGGGGTGCTCTTTTACCTATCAAGAGGATTACGAAGTGGACGATATGACAGGTAGGATTGCCCTTGAGTTGGTGAAACTCTAGTCACGTTCTCCTGACCAGCTAAAGTTCCATCACCCTGCGCTAACCTGTCTAAATATTCATGGCAGGCCTCGTCATTGCGAGTCAACCTGTCTAAATATTCATGGCAGGCCTCGTCATTGCGAGCGAAGCGAAGCAATCTCCGTGTAAAGGCTAGAACTGATAAGTAAGGGTTTTCCCTTAAACGACATTGGCAGTCAGGTGATCTCAAAAGATTCTAAACTCTAGACATATCGAGTTATATGCAGAAAGTAATTTTCAAACTAGTGAGTTTGTTCTTAGCTTTCTTTCTTTTGACTTCCTGCTATGTCGCTCGTTCGAGCTGGGAATTTGGCAAATTGTATAGCAGTCGCAAACGTGTTGATGATTTGATTGCTGACCCTAATTCTCCTTCTAAACTCGTTGATCGTCTTAAATTTCTCAAAGAATTGCTTAAATATGCTAAAGAGCAGGGGCTCAACTCCGATGGGGCGTATGCTTACTATATCGATCTAAAAAAAGCTGATTCTGTCTCCTTCCTGGTCGAAGCCTCTGAGGCTTTTGAGCTTAAACCCGTGACTTGGTGGTTTCCCTTTGTGGGGACTGTCCCCTATCTAGGTTATTTTAATAAGAAAGATAGGGACAGCAAAGCTCAGAGTCTTAGCGGTCAGGGCTATGATATTTATCTTGGTGAGGCCTCTGCTTTTTCAAGTTTAGGATGGTTTGAGGACCCTATCTTTAGTAATGTGATCTTTTCCCGTAAGGACAACATGGTGGACACGGTTTTTCACGAACTTGTTCATAGAACCATTTGGGCCAAGGGAGAAGTCGATTTTAATGAACAGTTGGCAACTTTTATTGCGGATGTCATGACGGTCTCTTATCTGAAAAAATCAGGAGATCTGAAAGAGCTTGAGTCCCATGTGAATAAAAAGCAGGACAGAGCTCTTTTCGCTGATTGGCTCAATCATTTGAGACAAGATTTAGAACGGTTTTACAGCCAGTTACCAAAGGAAGAAAAAAGTGTACTTTTAAAGAAAAAGAAGGAAATATTTGACTTTCATCTGCTCCAGAAAAAACCTCGATTTCAATCATCTGATTATCTTGGTAGGGGACCTTGGAACAATGCGACTGTACTGGCATCAAAAATGTATACTCCAGATTCTGCTGCGCTAGAAAAAGCTTTAAGATGTTCCGGTGAACATATAAACCTCTTCTTGGAGAATTTGAAGAAAAACTTAGAACGCACATCCAAGCCTCAAAAAGCCTTGGAGGGTTTATGCTCGCAAGTTCATCCCTAGACTCTTCCTCGGTAAAGTCTCTTCTAGACCTCCGGGATTTTCGTTCATTGAGAGGACTTTTTAAAGATAAAGAGACTGCAGATATTGCCGAAATTTTTGAAGACCTGGAGCTAGGCGAATGTATAGCCCTTTTCCGACTTGTCTCCAGGGAAAGACGGGCAGAGCTGCTCTCCCATTTTGATCTAGATAGACAACTTGAGTTTATAGAAGAGCTCCCCGATCTTATCGTCTCTTCCCTCTTGAACGATATGGATGCGAGTGATAGAACCAAACTGCTTGAAGACTTACCGGTAGAAATTCGCAATAAAATCCTTCTTATTCTCGATCCAGAAGAAAGCCAAGTAGCACGAAAACTCCTCAGTTATCCAGAATATTCTGTTGGTCGTCTGATGAGCCCCGATTTCTTGGCTCTCCATGCGCAGATGAACGTCACTCAGGCTCTGAAGCATATTCACTGGAGCAATTCTGTCCCTACTGAGTTCTTAAATCAGCTCTTTGTTGTAGATGAGCAACATAAATTGATAGGTCAGGTCAGTTTGGCTGCCCTGGTTGTGTGTGATCCTCCATCGACACGGCTCTCTGACCTTATGAAGAAGAACGTCGTCTCTCTGAACCCCTTTGAAGAGGGTAGTGCTGCTGTCGAGATTTTTCGTAAATATGATTATCACTACATCCCTGTCATCGATAACGAGCAGCGAATCCTAGGACTTGTTACAGCAGATGATCTCTTCGATGTTGCCGAAGAAGAAGCGACAGAGGATATACAGCAATTCGGGGGTCATAGCGCACTCGAAGAGTCTTATTTCCAAACACCATGGCACGTCATGATCAAAAAGAGATCTGGATGGCTTGGCCTGCTCTTTGTCAGTGGATTCGTCACGGTAGAGGTTTTGAGAAAATATTCAGAAACCCTAGCAGAATGGCGATTTCTCACTTTTTTTGGTCCCCTTATTATTTCAGCAGGGGGCAATTCTGGAACGCAGGCTGCTTCTTTGATTATCCGAGCTTTGGCTATCAACGAGATGGATCTCAAAGATGTTTGGCGGGTTTTGTTTCGGGAAATTCTGATAGGCGTTCCCTTGGGTTGTATACTTGGGGGACTGGCTTACATAAGATTGTTAGGGATGGATCTTGCACCGTTGGTGCGATGGATCATTATCATCACTATTATTGCGATGGTATCTTTTGGTGTTGTGATTGGGTCTATGCTGCCTTTTCTTTTTAAGCGCAGCAAGCTTGATCCTGCTGTTGTCTCCTCCCCCTTTATCACAACACTTATCGATATCACTGGCAGTTTGATTTTTATTCACATCGCTTTATCTTTGTTAAAATAGCTAGCTTCTGTTTATCCTTAGCCAGGAAGAGGTTTGGGAGTGCTGCTAAAATATTGGCATAGACAGCATCCCATCTACCGACAGCTTCGGCTTCTTTATCAAAAAAATCTTTCTTCTCTTTTTTTCTGTCAGCAGATCCTAAAATATAATCTGGATTTTTAAATTCATGGGATAGAAGGAATTCCTCATAGTTTTCAATTTTGAAGGAGAGATTTTTTGGTAATAATTCGATGTTGTAGTCTGCAAAATCATTGCGAGTCAACCTGTCTAAAATATTCATGGCAGACCTCGTCGTTCTGTCTAAAATATTCATGGCAGACCTCGTCATTGCGAGCGAAGCGAAGCAATCTCCATGTAAAGGCAAGATTGCTTCGTCGCCTCTGGCTCCTCGCAATGACGAAATCGGAATACTTGGACAGTTTGGAGTGAAACAAAACTGAGTCGAGAGGTATCGAGTTAAAACAGAACAGGCGACTAAGGAATTCTGCCTAACCGAATGATATTGGCGGTAAGAGGATCCCATGCGAAAAATCAGTGAGTGTCTCTGCCCACTATGAAATATATTTTTTGATGGAAAATCTTAAAAGAAAGCTCATAGTTCATAAGGTTAGCCTGTGAGACGGCTAAAGTCTTTCTGTCTGATTGGATCGCCTATGATTTCTGTTGAAGAAGCTTCTGCTCTTATTTCATCCCAGGTGAGACCCCTTTACTCAAGATCTGTTCTACTCAGCCAGCTAGCAAAGCATCATACCTTGCTCGATCGATTCTATGCAGATAGGCCATACCCTCCCTTTGATCGAGTGATGATGGATGGAATTGCTGTTGATTTGAGATATGAACGATCCACTTGGAAGATTCAGTGTGTGCAAAGGGCAGGAGATCAACGCGTTAAGCTCCATGAGGATCAGGCAATTGAAATTATGACAGGAGCCGTTCTGCCTGAGCATGCAAATGCTGTGATTCGGTATGAGGATCTGAGGATAGAGGGAGACGTAGCTCAGCTCCTAGAACCCATTCGTAAAACTCCTTTTATGAATGTGCACAGGATGGGATCTGACTGTTGGGCTGGGGATTGTGTCGTGAGGGAAGATAGTTCTTTGACAGCAGCCCAGATAGGGGTTCTCGCTTCTATAGGTCAAACCGAACTAAGGGCAGTGTCTTCGCCTAAGATCGCCATTGTAGGTACGGGGGATGAACTCGTGGACCCGAGTGGGGTGCCTTCAGCTGTACAAATCCGAGCTTCCAATATTTACGCCCTGCGTTTTGCTTGCCAGTCCCTCGGCTGCCCAGATACTTCCATCTTTTTGTGTAAAGATTCTCCTGAGGACATGTTTTCTCTGTTCCAAGAAGCATTGCAAAATCATGATCTTTTAATCATTTCAGGTTCTGTTTCCAAGGGGAAATTTGATTTTGCTCCTGCTGTGCTCAGTGATCTTGGGGTCAAGAATGTATTTCACAGAGTTCGACAAAAACCGGGCAAGCCTCTCTGGTTTGGCCTTAGTGAAAACGAAAAACCGGTCTTTGGACTTCCGGGCAATCCGCAATCCTCTCTCGTTTGTTTTTATCGTTACGTAGCACTGGCAATAGACAAACTTATGGCTAGAACGCAAAAGAAAAATTTCTACTCTCGTCTTGCTAACAAATTACCAAGACGAGTGCCGGACCTGACACATTTTATTCCTGTACGAGTATCGATCGATGAGCAAGCTGTGTTTTCAGCTGAGGTGATCGACAATCAAGGGTCTGGAGATTTTATCAATTTTGCGAAAGCAGATGGTTTTATCGAGATCCCTGCTGGGGATGAGGAGGTTCCTGGGACTGTCTATAAAGTTTATATTTGGGGCGGTTACCTATGATGCTACTTGAAGATTCCTATGGACGCCGTATCCGAAAGGTCAGGGTTTCGCTGCTCGATGCCTGCAATTTCCGATGCTTTTATTGTATGCCCAAGAGTCCAAGTTTTCTCCCTGCTAAAAATTGCTTGAGTTTAGATGAGCTTTATCAGATCAGTCTCTGTTTCTTTGAACATGGCATCGAAGAGCTGCGTTTGACCGGTGGAGAAGCTACTTTACGGAAAGATTTTAAAAACATTGTCACGGAACTATCGAAAATTCCTTTTCAAAAACTTTCGCTGACTAGCAATGGTTTTTTTTTAAGTCCTCTGCTCTCTTTTTTAAAAAATACCTCCTGTCAATTTTTAAATATTAGCCTCGACTCTTTGCGAGAAGATCGATTTCGTGCCATTACTCATTCAAATGGCTTTCATAAAGTTCTTGGTTCTATCATCGAAGCTAGTCGCCTGGGATTTTCTGTAAAAATCAATGTTGTTGTGATGCGTGGTGTGAATGATGATGAGCTTTTGGATTTTGTTCGGTTTTCTTCTGAGCACCAAATTACAGTTCGTTTTCTTGAACTTATGCAAATTGGTGAAGCTCGTAAGATAGAGAAGAAAGCTTTTATATCAGCTGCTGAGCTTCTTACTCAGTTGCAACAAAAAATAGATCTAGAGGCTGTAGCAGTTGAACAAGATTCAACTTCCTTTGAGTTTAAAACGAAGTCTGGTGCTAGGCTTGGTTTTATTGCTCCGGTTACTCAATCTTTCTGTGGCTCTTGTTCAAGATGGCGCCTAAGTGCGGAAGGCTTTCTCAGGGCCTGTCTTATGTCCAGCAAGGGGCTTTCTTTGAAAGGACAGTCAGGCAAAGAGCTGAGAGAGACGCTCTCTAAAGTTTTGCATATGAAACCTATTTCTGGTCTTGAGAGTGTTGACCAAAACATGTACAGGATTGGAGGGTAGTGATGTTTTTACGCTTCGATAAATCAAATTTGCGAATGCAGTTCATACTGGCTGAGCGCAAGTCTGTATCGTTAAGCTCAGCCTTGTTATTTTTGATCGTAAATCTGAGGTGTTTCTTTATAAACGTTTTCATCATGTCGAGTCTGCTGGTATTAAGCGGCAGTGCTGTGGAAGCAAAACCTTCTCGAGGAGTTCGGATCGAACTCAAAACTGCAACTCAGTCTTTTAATCATGTTCAAGATTTTACCTTAAAAGATGGGAAGCTTTGGTATCGTCAAAGGAATGATCTGGTCTGTGAATGGCAGGAGATACCCCTGGAGGATGAAGGATTAGACATAAGAGAACTAAAGGCTGATGGCGCTAATCTCATGCTAAGAGATGTCCATGGAAGGGTTCATTATAAAAAAGTCATTAAAGAATGGCGTAACTCAGATCATCACTATGAATGGAAGGATGTAGCTTTAAGCAGCGCCTGGATCCCTCATTGGTTTTCAGTGCCCATAGTCAGTTTGCCCCAATCTATTGTTTTTAAAGATACTCACCTCAAGCTTCCAGAAGGGTTCAGATCTTGGGCTATGTCTCATCGTGGAATTTATAATCGATATTTTGAAGATATAAGAGGGGAGAGGCATGGCTTATTCCCGATGGTTTCGACAGCGTATGCTATACCTAAAAATGGTAAAGATGTCTTATTTGCGGACCCGTTTATTCTTGGTGGATTTTCTAAAAGAATCAAGGGACCACATCCTGATTTTAGGGGAGAGCAGATTGCAGCCAGTGCTTCTGTGATCTTTATTGTCGGTCAAGTGTTAGGGCAAATGAGATATTATACACGTCTTGCAGACTTTGATACCTTGGGTCGCAATCCTTTCCTTTTAGGATTTTGGTGTGATGATTATGCTGGAGATGCTAATTGGGAGCCTGTGGAGTTGCCTGTTCTTGTAAGAAAAGCTCAATTATCTCGGAATATCACTATTTTTCAGAATGGCGAAGGTAATTTAGCTCGGGATTTGAGGATTGAAGGTCTTGATAAATATGGGCTCCGTGGTTTTTATCATAAAAAGATTTATGAACATAAGTGGCAATTTTATTATCTCTGAGTCGAATGTATAGAAAACTATCGAACTGATCTTTTTTGCTCCCAAGCTTTATAGACTGCCAACGCTGAGTCGCGCAGAATCGTCATTTGCTCCATGGGTACAACTCTTTGATCAAATGGCTTAACGATCTCAGCATAGAGATCGATTCGGTCTTTGCTTTTTAATACGGCATCCTTTTCAGCTAGACTTGCAGCAAAGTAAATCTTATCAGGTTTAGCCATCATGAGCGCCGATAAACACATAGAGCAAGGGTGCCCTATGATGTAGACTTTGTGACCCTTAAGATCAGTGATCTTTGCTGCTGTAGTGACTTGTCGAACAGCGATGAGTTCAGCGTGGTCGGTGATGTCAAAGCTATGCTTGACTTGATTTACAGCTCTTCCGACTACTTTGTTTTCTGAATTAACAATTATAGTAGCGAATGGTAGGCCATTTTTTTCAACTTCTGCTCGAGCAAGTTCAATCACTTCTTTCATGAACTTTGTATCGATATCATGTTCATTCATAGATTGTACCCCCAAGGATAGATCCTCTTTGGGGTTTCGGTCTTTTTCTGGACTGAAAATGCAGGCACTTATGAAAACTAAGCATGTCCATAAATAGTTAGATCGCAAATTCAAACTCCTGTTAGGGGAGAAAGGCTGCATTTGGGTTCTCTAAAAAATCTTTTTATCATTCTCTTAAGCGTTTGATTAGTCAATATATTTTTAAGAAGAAATGGACTCGTATTTAAATCATAACCGTCATGGTAAAATAATATGAAAAATTAAAAAAAGGGGGCTTTGTGTTTGCAAAAATTATAGGTGTATTGATAATCCTGCTTGCTGTGTTAGCTAGCTTAGCTAGGATGCAGCCTGATCATTTTACAATTTCTCGATCGATCATAATCAAGGGCACAGCCAATGAAGTCTTTTCTCAGGTTGAGAACTTCCACAACTGGGATAAATGGTCGCCCTGGGCTAAGTTAGATCCTACTATGGAAAAAATTTTTGAGGGATCGCCTTCAGGTGAGGGAGCGATTTATAAATGGAAGGGAGATAAGAGTGTTGGCGAAGGTCGAATGACGATCATCAAAAGTCAAGCACCGGAACACATTCGTATTGAACTTGAGTTTTTAAAACCTATGGCTGCTATCAATGCCACTGAATTTACTTTTAAACCAGAAAACCAGGTGACGACTGTGACATGGACGATGAGCGGCAAAAATAATTTTTTGTCAAAAGTGATCTACCTCTTTTTTAGCTTAGAAAAAATGATAGGGCCAGACTTTGAAAAAGGGTTATTCCAGTTAAAAGCAGCGGTTGAGAATAAGATTTGACCAGTCCATTTAAAGATCCGCGTTAAGTCATCTCCGAAAAAAGCAAGTGTCAAAAACATTAAAAGTAGATATCTTTAGCATGTTTTAGAAATTAAACTAGGAACCATCCCATAAGTCGTATAGCAAGGCATTGAGGAGCGAGCAGCGCAGTTTACTTGCTGGTAAATGAGCAGCGCAGCGACGAAAATAACGAAGGTAGACGACTTATGGGATGGTCCTAAGCATGCTAAAGATGGTGATACATGTTCTCACATCTTGATGAAAAAGGCCTGCCGTCGATGGTGGGCATTAGTGCTAAATTACCCAGCCAAAGATCAGCTAAGGCTCAGGCTCTTGTCGGTTTACCAGAAGTCCTCATCGAAGAATTAGATCGAGGTGAGATTTACAGTCCTAAGGGACCTGTTTTATCAACTGCGATTGTTGCTGGTACTATGGCTGTAAAGAAAACTTCCGACCTGATTCCCTTCTGCCACCCTCTACCGATTGAGTCTTGTAAAATTACTATTCGAAAAGAAAATAAAAACACCCTTCGTGTTGAGTGTGAGGTTAAGACTTTTTCCAAGACCGGTGTTGAGATGGAGGCTCTGACAGGTGTCAGTTTAACCTGCTTAAGCATTTATGACATGTGCAAGAGCCTGAGTCATCGCATACACATTCATGAAATTAAGCTGCTGGAAAAATCAGGGGGTAAGCATGACTTTTGCTCCTAGATCTCCTCTGTATGGGCTCATCCTAGCTGGAGGGAAGAGTCAAAGAATGGGTGAGGATAAAGGTTTAATCCAGTATGGGGGCAAGTGTCAGATTGATCGTTGCCTGGATCTCCTCAATGCTTTTAGCTCGAATAATGCCCTTTCTGTGCGCTACGATCAATATCCAGAGGATATGTTTCCATGCCTCCCAAGAATTTATGATAAAGATTCCTTTGGACCCTTATCAGGTATCCTCTCTGCTTTTGAAAAGATAAAGGATGTAGCTTGGCTTGTTCTTGCTTGTGATCTCCCCGGCTTGGATAGAAGGACCGTTCAAAAGCTTTGTGAAGAAAGAGATTCTGATTTTTTAGCTACCGTATTTTGTCGGGATGGAGACTTTTTGGAGCCTCTTTGTGCCATCTATGAGCCAAAGATAAGAGAAGTTCTCATGAGTCAGGTAGCGATAGGTGTGAGGTGCCCGCGCAAAATTTTGCAAAAAATAGCTGTAAAAAAAATTGTCTTAATAAACTCGAATCCTTTAGTGAATATCAATACTCAAGAGGAAAGAAATTTCTATGCCACAGAGTATAACGGTTAAATATTTTGCAGCTCTCAGAGAACAGGCTGGAGTAAGAGAAGAGACAATAGACACAGATTGTTTGACGGCTAAGGAATTGTTTCTAGAGTTAAAGGCAAAGTATTTTTTTTCTGTCGATCTGAAATCCATCTGCGTCTCCATCAATAGGCAGTACGCCGATTTAGACGCGTCTATGAAGTCTGGAGATGAGATTGTATTTATACCCCCTGTGGCAGGTGGTTAATGTTTACAGAATTTGAAATTACGCATGACTGTATTGATACCGAAAAATATAAGCATCGTTTTGAACAAGATAGTTGTGGTGCCTCGGTTTCTTTTTTAGGTCAGGTTCGAAATACAAATGATGGTCAAGAAGTTTCAGCTTTAGAATACGAAATTTTTGAGGAATTAGCTGTAAAAGAAGGCCTCCAAATCATGATGGAGACCAGAGAGAAATTCCCTATTCTTCAGGCATATGCTGTTCACCGACATGGCTTACTTCAAATCCAAGACTGTGCTGTTTTTATTCGTGTGTCGAGTCAGCATAGGGAGGATGCCTTTGCGGCTTGTCGATATATTATTGATCAGATTAAAAAAAGACTCCCGATCTGGAAGAAAGAATATTATACGAACCTTTCAGCACAATGGGTTTTTTGCCAGCACTAGGAACCCAAGATCAGCAAGGAATATTTGAGAGGAAGTACGCAGCTGGATCCGCAAGAAATGGAAAACGTGGAAGAAAAAATTTATTATAGTAAACAGAGAGCAGCCATCGGAGATGCTGGGCAAAAGCATCTGCAAGAAAAGAAAGTTCTGGTGATAGGCATAGGGGGTTTAGGTTGCCCAGCAGCCACTTATTTAGCTTCTGCTGGCGTTGGCCGACTAACTCTTTGTGATGGAGACGATCTGGAGCTGAGCAATCTTCACCGTCAAACTCTGTTTGCGTACAAAGATATCGGTCAAAAAAAATCTCTTCTCGCGAAAGAACGTCTGCTCAGTTTAAATCCTTTCTGCCAAATTCAAGCCATAGAAAAGCATGTTGCAGCTGATCATGTTGATTCTATAATAGAAAGCCATGATCTTATTCTGGATTGTACAGATAAATTAAGTACTAAATTTTTTATTCATGACCGCTGTCTTTTTCTCAAAAAATCTCTCATTCAAGCTGGTATTTATGGAGGACAGGCTATTTTGCAAGCTTTCGATGGCTTTCATTTTGGGTGTATGCGCTGCCTGTGGTCAGAAGCTGATGATGTCAAAATCCAATCTTGTGTTGATGTCGGAGTTTTGGGGGCAGAAACTGGCTTTATAGGTTCTCTTCAGGCTTTGACGGCTCTTAAAGTTTTAATGAAGCAAGAAACGGAAATTTTAGAATATTTTTTCTGTATCGATATAGGACAACTTAATGTTATGAAAATTAAGCGGCAACGAAGAGTCGACTGTTCCTATTGTAAGACTTACTAGAAAATTAGGTGCATTATGCTTTCCGATATCGAAATAGCTCAAAAGAGCATACTCCAACCGATTGTTAAGATAGCAGCTTCCCTTGGCTTAAAAGAAGAACAGATTGAAAGCTATGGTCGCTATAAGGCAAAAGTTTTACTGCCTGAGCTCGATCATCTTCCAGAACGACAGGATAGTAAGCTTATCCTTGTGACAGCTATTAGCCCTACTCCTATGGGAGAGGGTAAAACCACAACGACGATTGGTTTAGGGGATGCTCTTAGACGGATAGGCAAACAAACAGTCATTTGTTTGCGAGAACCTTCCTTAGGTCCAGTTTTTGGTTTGAAGGGAGGAGCGACGGGGGGTGGGTATGCTCAGGTTGCTCCCATGGAAGATATCAATCTGCATTTTACCGGTGATTTTAATGCTATTCAATTGGCCAACAATCTTCTCTCGTCTCTCATAGATAATCATATCCACCATGGTAATGCTCTTAAAATTGATCTGAGACGCATCACTTGGAAACGGGTTTTAGATCTTAACGACCGATCCCTTCGAGAGCTGACGATTGGTCTGGGTGGGGTGGGTAATGGCTTTCCAAGGCAGGATGGATTTGACATCGTGGTGGCTTCAGAAGTGATGGCTGTTTTGTGTCTAGCTGATTCGATCTCTGATCTGAAGAAGCGCCTCAGTCGTATTGTGGTCGCCTCTAACTATGATCAAAAAGAGGTGACCGCTGGAGATTTAGACGCGCATGGTTCCATGGCTGTTCTCTTAAAAGATGCTATTCATCCTAATTTGGTTCAAACCCTCGAGCATACGCCGGCCTTTATCCATGGAGGACCCTTCGCTAATATTGCTCATGGTTGTAATTCTGTTTTGGCCACGAAAACAGCTTTGAAACTTGCAGATTATGTAGTGACGGAAGCTGGATTTGGGGCTGATTTAGGCGCTGAAAAATTCATTGATATCAAATGCCGGAAGGCGAATCTTAATCCGTCTTTAGCCGTCGTCGTCGCCTCTGTTCGTGCACTGAAATATCATGCAGGTCTTGAACTTCATCAGATGTCGGAGGAGAATCCCAAGGCTGTCGCAGAGGGTCTTGTGAACCTGCAGCGTCATGCCCAGAATATTCGAGATGTCTATGGCCTGTCTTGTATTGTCGCTTTGAATCGCTTTGATTCAGATCATCCGAGTGAAATAAGCATAATTTATGAAAAGATGAAGGCCTTAGGCATTCCTGTCGTAGAGGCTCAGCACTGGGCTAAGGGTAGTCAAGGCGCTGAGAGCTTGGCTAGAATGGTGGTCGATCTTGTGGAAAAACCCAAAGAGAGGTCCTTTAAGTTTGTTTATGACGATGCATTGTCTTTATGGGATAAGGCAAAGGCTATAGCACAACGTGTGTATCATGCCAGTGATATTTCTGCGCCTGCGAATGTGGAAGCAAAAATTAAGAAATTACAGGAAGCTGGATATGGCCACTTTCCTGTTTGCATAGCTAAGACACCCTACTCTTTTTCTGCTGATGCTAAGCTGAGGGGAGCTCCTTCAGGACATATACTTCCGATTCGTGAGGTGAGACTCGCAGCAGGTGCTGAATTTGTCGTGATGATCTGTGGGGATGTGATGACGATGCCAGGCCTGCCGAAATCTCCTGCAGCTCATAAGATTGATATAGACGATCATGGTAAAGTCTTGGGTTTATCCTAGATTGATGTTGAGACCCCTTGACCATCAATGTCATTCGGTTAAGGCAAGATATCCCTCGACTTCGCTCCAACCTGTCTAAGTATTATGATTTCGGCATTGCGAGGAGCTGGAGGCGACGAAGCAATCTCTACACAGCAGGCCTCGTCATTGCGAGCGAAGCGAAGCAATCTCCGCACAGCAGGCCTCGTCATTGCGAGCGAAGCGAAGCAATCTCCGTGTAAAGGCAAGATTGCTTCGTCGCCTACGGCTCCTCGCAATGACGATATCATAATACCGATTGACAATGCCCTGACCGCCTAATGAGAAAAACATGGATACACTTGGCATTATATTTTTCATAATAGCTTGGCTTTATGCCAGTGTCGGTTTTGGTGGGGGGTCATCTTATCTTGCTATGATGGTTTTAGCTGATCTTCCTCTGGCTCAGATTCCGATTATCAGTCTGATCTGCAATATTATTGTAACGAGTTCAGGCTTTTTTTATTTTTATCGGGATGGTCACTTCAACTGGACACCTTTTCTATATTTAATTTTAGGTTCGATCCCTATGGCTTTTCTGGGAGCTTTGATTCCTATTCATATTTCTCATCTCTCTTTTTTACTCGGTTTGGTCTTGTGCCTCTCGAGTCTTTTTTTGTTTATACGCAAACCTTCTTCTTATAGAACAATTCTCCCAGCTCCCTGGGCCCTATCCCTTCTTGGTGCAGGCATTGGTTTTCTTTCAGGTCTAGTCGGTATTGGTGGAGGTATTTTTCTCTCACCCATCATGTTGAACTTGTCCTGGTTTGGGCCCAAACAAGTCGCTGCTTTGTGCTCTGGATTTATCCTTGTGAACTCGGGGGTTGGATTATTGGGGCAGATGACCAAATTGTCTCGCATGGATATCTCTGCTTGTTGGCCCCTTTTTATTGGCGTATTTTTTGGTGGTCAGGCAGGGGCGATAATCGGTTCGAGAATTTTCCCAGTTAGCCTTATCCGCTTTCTGACTGCAGTTCTCACTTTGTATGCAGGATCTAAACTCATAGGACAAATGGAATGGGATCTCAAAAAGTTTACACAAAAATTGGTGATCATGGAAAGACATTCCTTGCCGACGGAAGCGAGATAAAAAAATCTCATCTCCGGCTAGACGCTTATGGAACAGTAGATGAACTCAATGCTGTGGTTGCTCAGTTCAAGGAGCAGATTTTTTTCTTTACAAAAAATCAAGCTGATTTCAAAAATATGAGAGTGCAATTAGAAGTCATCCAAAATGAACTTTTTGAAATAGGCTCAGAACTAGCTTGTTTTGCTGTTAAAAAAGGTTCTGAATTTAGTCTGGGATTAGAGTCCATTCAAAGATTAGAAAAAGAAATGGATACCTACAGCCGGACTCTTAAAGAGCTTAAAAATTTCGTTCTGCCAGGGGGGCATTTAGCCAATACAGGAGGTCACTTAGCTCGATGTGTCTGCCGACGGGCAGAACGTTTGATCTTAAAACTAGATGAAATAGATCCTGTCCGCTCTGAAATCAAAATTTTCATCAACAGATTGAGTGATTGGTTTTTTATCGCGACAAGGGTTGTCACCCAGGTGTCAGAGTCGCCAGAAATAATCTGGCAACTGAGGTCTTAGCTGTCATAGAACAAGGGAAAATCGATAACTCTCGACTCGCTCCAACCTGTCTAAGTATTACGATTTCGTCATTGCGAGGAGCCGTAGGCGACGAAGCAATCTTGCCTTTACACGGAGATTGCTTCGCTTCGCTCGCAATGACGAGGTTCTGCGATGAACACTTAGACAGGTTGGCTCGAGGTGACCTTTGCTCTGTAGATAGATCTAGTGGGGGGCAGTATCCGCGGATACTCAGGTTCTATTTGATGTGGATAAATCGATCGATAGGAACGGGCCATGGTCCGCCATTTTCTCCCACTAGGCCTGGACCTGAATTTGTATGAAATGAGTACCTGCTATCACCTTTTTTTAAACTGGCTTGCGCTGCTACAGAGATATTGAAATCTCCTCCTCCAGGATCTTTTTCTTCAGATGGATATTGTGTACTTTCATTTGTGGTTAGATTTGAGTTTATATCAGATTTTTCATTGTGTGATTTTTTCTTACATGAGCATATAGAAATACTTGTAAGTAAAATTGTCATCGTTAAGGTGTGTTTGAATAAGTAAGCTCTAAAATATTTCATTTTTTATTTAAAAATTTTGTATCAAAATATTTAAATAGCAAGATCGATCTACAAAAATTTTTCTCGCTTCCATATTTTCTTCACATAAAACTTATCTGCTTGTTTGAAGGTCCTTTTCTTGGGCAGCTATAGAGGCTGCCTCGACCATTGATTTTCTCACGAGGGTGTATAATGTGGCTATGACAGCAGCCGAGATGGTGACGAGGAGAAAGGTTTGAAAGGGATTAGACAGCGATATGGCGCCAATTTTACCAGCGATTAGGCCCATGACCCCAATGACAAAAAGAAAGAAGGATTGGAACATAGTCTTACTTTTTTCCGGAGAAAGTAGGCTTATCGCGGACATCATCACCGGTGAAATCATGACTTCACTAACAGATACTATCAGTATCAAAATAGTCATTTGATACCAAGCAAAGGGTGTGTATCCGACCGTAGTGTTGAGATTCACATCTGCTACTTGATAAGACATAAAAGTGAGGAGTGATAAGGCTAGGGTTGACAATAAAACAGCTATGTTCATTTGTGAGAAAAAGTGTGGGGAACGTTTTTCGCCTAAAAGTCGATAGAAGAAAATCAAAGCAGGAGCAGTGAGAATAATTCCGATGCTTTCGAGGGACTGGAAGAAAGTGCTAGGGATATTGTAGCCATAAACAGTTTTTTTGGTGAAATTTTCAATGTACAGCGTTAAGGTTCCCGATAAAGCTAAATTATAAACGAGGGCCCAGATAGCGACGAAGAGATAGGACAGACAAAGGTAGCTAAGAGCTTTGCTTTGTTGAGGCGAGCTTGCTATAGGGCTTAGTCTTGCGTTGTTTTTGGCTGCAGCCATATATTCGTCGCTATGGGGGCGAAGATGCCGTTTTCCTAAGACGAAGACGGTAAGGCCGACGATCATACCCACAGCTGCTGAGCTTAAGGCTATTTGATAACCAAATCTTTGAAGAAGCAAACCACTTATGATGCCTGCAAACATGGCTCCCAGGTTGATACCCATGTAGTAATAACTGAAACCGGCTTCGCGATGCTTACTCTCTGGAGAATATAATTGGCCAAGCATGGAGGGTAGGCATGGTTTAAAGAAGGCTGTCCCCAACGCAACGAGGAATAGAGCGCTAAATAAATAGTTCAAGTGTTCTGCATTAGCGAAAAACATGAGGACATGACCAGTTATGATCAATAAAGCCCCTGTAATAGCTGATGGGTAAATACCAAGCCATTTATCTGCTAGAAAACCACCTAAAATAGGGAGAACAAAAGCAGAGCAGGTGTACACACTACTCAAGGTTAGAGCATTCTCTTTACTCCAACCCAATCCACCATGGGCAACTTGATCAGAAGCAAACAGAACAAGCAGAAAGGATAACGTGTAATAGCTGAAACGTTCGAAAAGTTCCGTAAAAGCTAGAACATACATCCCTCGCGGATGTTTTTCTTGGTCAAATAAAGAAAGATGATTAGCCATTGAATGACCCTCTTTGCTGTGCAAACCGTTCATTGTGAAATTTTTTTCGAGATATATTAAACTATGCTAATGATAGATAAATATTTTGCAATAAAATTGTAGCTTAGAGCAAAGGGCTGTTACTGAGGCTTTCTGGGGTGTCGGGTGGTTCCGTAATAGAACGAGGTTTTTTGTATGGTTTTATCAATTTCTATCATTCAAAAAAATGAGTACACAACGCTTCCTTGGAAAAATGGGAAAGGAAAAACCGAAGAAATAGCGATACACCCAGCGGGATCTTCTATGCTTGAAAATAATTTTCTTTGGCGCTTAAGCACAGCATGGGTACTTGAGTCAGGTTCTTTTTCATCATTTCCTGCTTATGATCGTTATCTTGCTGTTGTTGAGGGAGGCGGTCTGCGATTAGAATCTGACGGAAAGCAGATTTATCCTTCTGTTGGCGGTGTATTTAAGTTTTCTGGGGATATGAAAGTCGAATGTCAATTGATGGATGGAAGGATTAAAGATCTCAACTTGATGGTCAAGCAAGACCAGGTGCAATCTCGTTTTTTCTTACAAAATGATCAGCTATCAAATGTTCTTTCAGTTTCAGGATCTGTTAATTTTATTTTTTGTTTGAAGGGTGCAGTGCAAATTATTTTCGATGTAAGTCAATCAGATTATATTTTACATGAGCATGAGACATTGCGAATTGATTTGGAAGGTGCAGAAAAAGTCAATCTTCGTATCAAATCGATGACGTCCCAGTACTCTCTAGCTGTGATAGAGCTAAGTCCCATCCCATCTTAATTCACTGACATTGCTAGTCCCCTTGGGCAACGGTCTTGAGAGATTCAGCTGTTTGCGAAGGTTGGTGAAAAAATTTCTTCAAAGATAGGGCTAAGGCTCCATTTCCCATGACATTTGCTGCTGTGCAAAAGGGATCCTGAAGAATATAGATCGTAGTGATGATACTGACCATCTCAGGGGTAAATCCCAAATGCTGCTGCAGAACAGGGAGAATGACCAGAACACTCGCGCCAGGAAGTCCCACGCAAGATAGTTTTGCAAAACAGTATGCAGCTACAAAAATACAAAATTGTCCAACACTGGGGTGGGGGACGCCAAAAATACCCAGAAGTGTGACAGAAGCCATGATAATACTTAAATTATCACCGAGCATATGAATATTCACCGTAGAAGGGATAACGAGATTTGTAAAATTGCGATCTTGAGTGGTTTCTTCTACGCAGATCAGAGTGACAGGCATGGTTGCTGCGCTGGACATAGTACTGAAACCAGTAAGACCGGCCGGAAACATAATGCGCAAGTTTTTTATAGTATTTTTTAAAGAACAGCCAGAAGCAACCCAATAGAATGCAAATACGTACCCAATTATCAGGCAAAGTGTTACGAGAAACGCGACGCTATAGTGACTTAGCAGATGAGCCAAAGCCTGTTCGTAAGCCAACTTCAGACAAAAACCAAAAACATAAAGCGGAACGAGGGGGATAAAAAAATTTCGAAGAAATACAGTGATGAGGTGTCCAAAGGATCTTGCTAAGCGTTCACACTTATTGCGGATAGGGTTGCCTAATTTTAGAAATCCAAGCCCTAGCCCTAAGGAAAAACCGAGGAGTAGAGCCTTATCTGTTTTAATGAGCACAGGAAGATTTAAGCTCAGAAAAGGTTGGATGTTAGATGAAAATTTGTCAGCAAAGTCGCTGGAATACTGAATGCCTAACCAGGGTAGAATGGTTTCTGCTAGGAGGAAGGACGTAGTCAGTGCAATGCAGTTAGAGAGAGTTACGCCAGCAAGGATCAGGAGGACAAATTTTCTAGAGGCCCCGTCAATAGCGAGGAGAGCTCTGAAAACAAAGGTAAACACCATAAAGGGCAGAATGAAAAGCAAGGATTCGACGAGACAAGTGCTGATTGTGAAAAAAAATCTTATGGTAGATAAGTCGAAAAATTTAGAGAACATAAAAGCAGAGCAAATACTGAGGAGGAGCTGCCCCGGTAGGGATTTAAGAAGCTGCCACAATAAGTAGCTTTTGCGAGCAAGATGTCGATACATAACGACTCCTAATCAGAATCAAAAAGAGGTATATCCAAACTGTTCACCGAAAAAGAATTTGCTTGGATTAAAGAACTGTGACTAATGATGTTTACTGAATTTATGAGAGGCTTGCGCCCGAACCCGAGTTGAAGGATGAGGAATAGGAAAAGACGAGTCCAAAGAGAGAAGGTAAAATGGATGTGACAGTATGTGTGATAAAAAGTAAATGATCATTCAACATGAAAAACTCTGTAATTAATCTATATAACCTCCTATAACGGTTCTACTTGCTGGGGTCAAGCCAAAAGACTTAACCCATAAAAGTGTTCACTTAAAAGAGAGAAAGACGAACGTATGTATAAAATTTGTGTTTATATCCCAGAGACATCCCTCGAAAAGGTAAAAAACAGCATGTTCCTTGCAGGTGCTGGACGCGTGGAAAACTACGACTCTTGTGCATGGCAAGTGAAGGGAGAGGGGCAGTTTCGTCCGCTTAAAGGGGCCAAGCCCTTTATTGGACAAGTAGGTCAGATAGAAACTGTCTTTGAGTACAAAGTGGAGATGGTTTGCCTTGATGAATATTTAGAGGATGTTATGACTGCTATGAAAAAATCTCATCCTTATGAGACTCCTGCTTTTGATATTATCAAGCTGCATGGTTACTAGGGACCTCTTGCTATGGACTGAGGCGGGTGCTTTTTAAGATATTGATTTCACAAAGTAAATATAGATGTCAATGCGATGTATTGACATAGGTACTATCTCGTGTCATGTTCAGTTTATGAAGACTTCACAGTTACAAATCCGGGTGAGTTTGAAGCAAAAAGAGCAAATTCGCAAACTTGCGCAGCGAGCAGGTATGGAGATGTCTGCCTGGGTCATGAGTAGAGTTTTACCGTCAGGTCTAGAAGTCTTTCAAGATATCATAAGAAAATTGAGCGATACAGTTGATGATAACTCTTACATTTTTGCTGAACTTAATGATTTTCTCATGAGTTTGACGAAAATCAGCCTTCTTGAAGCGATAAGTATGGAGCCAGAGGCTAAACTATCTGCTTTTTCTGCAAACTATTTAGCGGCGATGGTGGAATTAGCCTGCCATATGAAAAGAGTTACTCCTCCTCTGTGGCTTGCTGATATCGAAATTATTCGAGAGCCTTATTTTGGTTCTTCTCTCCTAGGTTTACGCCTTTATTTGCTCACACATTCGCCTGCTCCTTTTCGTAAAAGAAATATTTTTATCGATTCTAGCCTAGGGGATCGAGTCTAGATGAGCTTAGATAAAAGAGAGATTGAAAAGCTTCTGCAGATGTTGAACTCAGAGCTCGGAAGAGATGAAGTCATTGGCGAGATATATCTTGTTGGCGGAGCCGTTATGTGCCTTGTTTTAGAAGCTCGTTTGGCGACAAAGGATTTGGACGGCTACTTTGCCCCAACGGCAAAAATACGAGCTGCAGCCAGTCGAATTGCAGCAAAGATGCAAGTTCAGGAGGATTGGCTCAATGATAGTGTGAAGGGTTTCTTAAGTAGCAAAGGGACATTTTCCCAGTTTTTAGAATTAAGTCATTTACGAGTCTTGACCGCTAATCCAGATTATCTTCTAGCTATGAAATGTCTTGCTATGCGTATAGGGCATGAATTTCATGATATTGACGACGTTCGGTATCTTTTACGTTATTTGAATATTTCTAAATACGATGTCGCCCTTACTGTGATCGCACGTTACTATCCTATAGAAAAATTCCCTCAAAAAACACTCTATGTGTTGGAAGAATTGTTAGCTCCCTAATGTGTATTAGGGAAGGAATCGTTTCACATCCCTAGTGTCGGGAATGAGGCAGGCCTGTTTGTCGAACCACTGAAAGCGATGTCGAGCTACCCATCTATATCCCCAGTTATAAAAGCATCCTGGCAAGAAGGACAGTAGGCCCGGAATTTTCCAAAAGCCACCTAGACGCCAGCATATTCGAAAACCCCCTTTGCCAAATGCAAAGATCTGTTTGTGGCTTGGATAGTTTTCAACCAAAATAATAGTATCTGCATTTGGAAAGGAGCTACGCCAATCTTTCAAGACATGTTTTGCGGTTTCACCTTGCAGCGGTGCAAACAAGAATGTTTTTTTTTTGTCATGTTCGAGTAGAAATTGCACCACCCCATGACACATGCCGCAAGTTCCATCATAAAATACAAGATTTTCTTGCATGTTTACCCCTATTAAAGATCGAGAGTATGGCGTCTTAGAGTCCATACTAATAGGGCGCGAAACTAAAAGCGCTCATGGCCAATCATTCCTGACACTGGTACTCTACGCTATGGTCCCAAGCTTTGAAAGTGAGAGTCATCGTATCTTCAGTACCAGACCAACCTCTAGAAATCCATGTGAAGGTGGTTTGATGAAAGGTAGGGGCTGGGTTACTTGTATCGAGCACATTTAAGCGGCAAGTGACAAGATTACTGGCGTTCTCGCATCTCATAGAGAATGGAAGTTTTGGCAAGTAGTGTAGAGGAGTTCCTTCGGTTAATCTGACGACGGCATAACTCCACCTCGATGCGCCATCCAACTCAACCGTATAACGTACAAAGTGGGATTCATCCGATAGACTTGTCCCACAAGAGAGAATTTTTGCTTGGCACGGGAAAGTATACAGTGCCAACGAGAGGAGCAGAAACTTAACTATTCTAAATTTAGGCATACTTATGTCCCTCTAGAGAAGTTAAAAAAGGTAGCTTTAAAACGAGTTTGGATATTATTGTTCAATTAAAATAAGTACTTGAAATTATTTTTTATGTAAAGAGCTTTCCTCTCATGCGTCAAAAAAAACCAGCTATGTGAGGTCTTGGTGCTCGGACGATTTCTAGTGGATCTCTGTGCTAAGGATTTGTTTAGCTTTGGGGGAAGCTGTTCTTGTTTAGACTGGGTATCGTCATTTTGAAACTTGGATGATCACAAAAGTTGGGTTATGCTCTATTTTGATTTTCCTAAATTTAGAAAAGGATATTTAAAATGAAGAAGGTTTTGCTCCTTTCCAATTTTATTGTTCTACTTTTTGCTTTGAGCTGCAGAACAGATCGTCAACAGTCGGACAATACGATCGGAAGTCAAATTGCTCTTGAATTGAAGGCAGAGTGTACGGCTAAAGCAAAGACACTTCGGGCTTTGATTAAAAAAAGTGGCAGTTGTAATACAGACTCTGATTGTACGAGCACACCTGTAACTTGTGGTTTTACGGCTTGCAATGGTGATCCTGTTAATAAAGGTTTTGATTCAGCAGCCATCGCCACATACTACGATGAGTGTCTTAAACAGGCAGGGCCAAAAGCATGCGCCTGTGCTCCCCGTGAAGTTACCTGTGTTGAAAACGTCTGTACACGAGCTGAAGAGTCGGGCAGTTCTCAGGATGATGATTGTGAAGCACAGGGAGGGACTCTGCGTACTTTGATCGCCAGTAGTGGTGCTTGTAAAACTGTAGCTGATTGCACAAGAACACCAATCGTTTGTGGTTTTACAGCTTGTAACGGGGATCCTGTTAATAAAACTTTTGATTCAGAAGCCCTCAATACATACTATAGTGCCTGTCTTGCAAAAGAAGGAACAAAAGCATGCGCTTGTGCTCCCAAAGAGCTTGCTTGCGTGAAGAGTGTCTGCGTCTATGCTCCTTGATGGGGTGGGGATACGACCAGGTCCCTCATCATTCATCGTCGGCATCATAAGTTTCATCATATAGTTCAGATGGGGTTACAGCTCCACCCGCATAAAAAATTTTTAGGACAGCCTCTTTAACCGGTTTTGTGTTTTCGAAGATAGTTAGAGAGGATCTTAGATGACCCGCTCGGCCTGCTCTATGAGGAGGTAGATGGTGTGTAGCGATGGCAAAGAGCATATTTTTTAGAGTGTCCAGCACAGGGTCTGAGTCGAAACCTTGAAAGGTTGGAACCAGAATTCCGCAGCCGGCACAGGTTTCTATCACGTTTGGATTATTATCAATCAGAACAACTGTTCCTTTAGTTCCCTTGAGTTCTCGGAGATCTTTTGTGTAAAATATTGCGTGATCTGGAAACCATGCTGGACCTCTATAAATCAAATCGATCTGGACCCCAGGGGGGATCGATAGCGCTAAAAGTAAGACAGCAGGTTCAGCATGCGTCCTATCTGCAGCTGTCCATATAATGATGCGCATTTTTCCTGCGAGGATACAGGGGCCAAGTTCACCGAAAAAAACATCTAAGTCTGTTCTTTGAATGATACCTATGACATGGGTGCCCTCTGCTATGAGAGTTCCATCGAGATCTAGCACAACTGTAAAAGTCTCTGGTTTTTCAGGGGGAGGTATCATTTCAGGGTCATCGGTTATCGTTCTTAAAACACCAGTGGGAGTGCTGTCCGAGAGAGTTCCAGGGCTTACTCCAGTTGGACTTGAAGGCTCTTCTGCAGAAGCTGGGGGTGCTTGGGCAGCAGGTATGTCCGTGTCGTTGGCTGGAGCAGACAAGTGAGGCAGTTCATCAACAAGAAGGGAGCGGGGATGGGCAGCTCGTCGTAGGATTCCATCCATTGCACTATCAAAAAAAGAAGGACCACCAAATGGTCTGTGTGGAGGAGGAACCGTGTCATCATCTGGCCCAGAGTCTTGGGGAACTTCGTCACTACTAAGAAGTGCCGGGCCGTATAATAGTCCCCCCAGTTGGCTTTTGTTCACTGGAGGAGAAGGAGGTGGAGTGTCTTGAGCTGCATAACTTATGCTATTGGCTAAGAGGTGGTATAGGAAATAAACATGAAAAATCAAAGGCCTGCACTTCATAAAAACCTACTTTCCTTTCGAAATAGTCTTGAATCAGCTTTCAAATTCAACGTTCAACCAAAACAAATAAGAAAAACAGGTGTGGTGCACTACAAATTCAAGAGGGGCAACGACATATATAGGAAAAAAACCTAATAAAAAAGCTTATTTTTTTTAAGGGTAATCATAGTCATAAAATTAGCTGGATGGCGTCAGTTATGGATCATTCTCCATAACTATGATCTTACATATATATGGGACTACTTGACCGCCAATGTCCTTCGATGGCTTCTATCATTCGGTGCTAGATCTTCCTTTGACAGTCGAAAAGGAAAAGAAAATTCTCAAAAAGAGGGTCGAATGCTAGAATTTGTCGATGCGTTATATTTTACTTTGTTTTTTATCGTGATCTTATTACTTTATTTTTACTTCGATAAGCATAAGGAGACGAAGTCTATTCAAGATGCTTCCGAGGTCTTGCTGGATATGTATCTCGCTTTTCTAAGGAATGAGATAGGTATTTTAAATAAAAGGAAAGTGGTTGTTTTTACTTCGAATAATGAACATATATTAAGAGTATTTTTAAATCAGCTGTACCTCAATGCGCTTTGTTCTGGATTGGAAATGGAAAAAAATTTTGCAAAAGCCCATGATTTTTTTACGAAATCTCATGTTTTTTTCGATGAGAAGTCGAGACTCATCAACGTGCTTCTTGTGAGGAGCGGTATTCTCTGTTTTATAGCTATGGGAGCGAGAATGTTTATTTTTTCAAATGGACATGAATTTATTAAAATGCGTTTTAATGGAGTTCTTGATCATGTGGCATGTTTAATAGCTCTATTCGTTTTGATTGCTTTTCATCTGTCTGTATTTTTAAAATATCCGGGCGCATGGTTTTGGAGCAAAAATGGCCTTAGTGAGAAGGCAAAAAATTGGTTCTTGCTGGATGTCTTTCATGTTTTTCCTGACTCTTCCACACTGCAAGAAAGTTGGAATGAGATCTGTGATCGAGAGTCCTTCATGGGGATCGATCTCAGTGTGAGCAAGAAAAATCTTGTATTCTTATGGGAGAAAGACATGGAAAAATCTGAAAAAAAAACACTGCAAGTGTTTCTGGATATCTTGATCTTGTGGGAGTTCATCGGTCTCGGTGTTCCATCAGCTCTTCTTTTGCTGTCACCTATTCTGGTGAGCTTATGATCAAACGAGAGGAGTCCAGTCATTTGGGTTTAGTCGGTTGTGGTTTGGGTCATTCTCTTTCCAAGCTTATTCATGAGTACTCTTTGGATCAGTTACATTTAAAAGGAGCTTATGATCTTTATGAAATAAAATCTGAACAGCAAGTAAAAAAATTTATGAGAGACTTTTGGGATCAAGGAGGGTCAGGGCTGAACATGACAGCTCCTTATAAAATCTTTGCTGCAGATCTCTTTCAGATCCCCAATTTGCCTTCGATCAATACATTGTATCGCAGGGAGGATTCGTCGTACTGGTCCGCCACTTCAACAGATGGAGAGGGTTTTTTGAGGGGCTTACAACGGATGGGCTGTGACCCCTCTTTGCTACAGCATGTTGTTTTTTTGGGGGCTGGAGGGGCTACGCTGGCCTTAGCGAAGAGTTTTAATGCTTTAAAAAAAAATAATATTAGCATATTATGCAGGTCTCCCTTGTCGGCAAGGGTCATGTATGAGATGAATTTAGTGCGCTGTTCTTTTTTTCCTCTGAGTCTAGAAAATTTTAAACGAGTTCTTGGTCTTGACAATGCGCAAATGAATAATGAGCGTCCGATCTGTTCTCAGGAGCAGACACTTGTTGTTCAAGCAACGCCGGTCCGAGATGAAAATCTTGGACTTTTTGCCGAGAATTTATTTCGATTTAGGGGTTATGTCTCAGATCTTCTGTATGGTCCCTCTGTTTTCTATGAAAAAGTGAGTAAAGGTCTTTCTGTTTCTCAGGATGGTCTCTCTATGCTCATAGAACAAGCTCTTCTGGCGCAAAAAATTTGGTGGGGTAGGTGTTGCGACTTCCATGAAGTAAAGGAATTTTTAAATGTTTGCTTTCGTAAGACAAATTAGAATTTCGAGTTGGATAAGCCCTTTCTTCCTTTTCTTCCTTTTCTTCCTTTTCTTCCTTTTCTTCTTTGAGTCTTCTTTTGTTTTTGCTACACCAGGTTCTCCTTCCCAAACTCAAGTGGCTTCTTCTCAAAGGATACATTATTTCTGTCCCAGCTGTATTCCTGCTTTTTATTCAAATGTTGAGACAAAAAGCCCTGCTTTTTATGTGCAGAATTTTTTTATTGTGATGGTGGCTCAATGCCTTGTGCATAGAGATTGGTGTTTTGAAAGAGAGGGAGAGAGATTCGAAGCTTATATAAAAGATATCCCTTCGTTTTTTAATCAAAACTATTCTCAGTTCGAATATAATTTGCCCCAAGAGGAGCCATGTCCAGAAAATCAGCCTCTCGATCGGCAAGAATCTGGCTCTGCATTTGTTGTTTTGAATCAGAATTGTTCCTCGAATCCTTCTACACTTTCTTCTGATCTCTACCCCATGTTCCGAGCTTTTTTAAAATCTCTCCGCTTTGCCATAAAGGGGTTCGCATTTCGTGAGTCACAGTCAGGGAACTTGCAAGGGCCTCCGCTCACTGGGGATTCTCCAGCCTGGAGAGAGTTCAACAATGCAGGTGTGATTGGGATGACAGTTGTCTTGCTTGATGCTCACCGCAACCTTGAGGAAAAGGGAGAACTCAGTCTCCGCGATTTCTTAGGGCTTGGGTTTCGTTTTGTTTATGAAGCGATCCTTACACTGGATACAGTTGGACAAATGAAGTGGCGATATTTCCTGCGCGTTGGGGAGATTTGGACTCGAGAGGCGCCTAAGAACACAATTTTTCCAACACCTGTTCATTTGGTGGTCGGCCATTTAGCGATTCTATCGAAATATAAGAAGTGGGGACAGTTGGGGGCGGCCTCATTTGCGGTGGTGATTGCTGAAAATTTTTATAGAGCTGTCACGACACTGAGAGATAATCTTGTTCCTACCAAGGATAAGCTTCTCCTTGTGTTCGATCTTTTTCTAGAATCGATAGCAGCTCGTCAATTGTATAAGAACAATTATAGAGTTTTCTTTAAGATAATGGTGGTGAAGTGGGGGCTCATCTCAACTTCATCTTTTTGGAGAACTGTGGATAATACATGAGACTTCCTTTTGAAAAATGGCATGGTTGTAAAAATGATTTTCTTCTTTTTTATCTGAATGAAAATCAGTTCCCGTTGCTTTCTGATAGTTTGCAGAGACAGGCCCCTAGACTTTGCTCTAAAGAAGGGGATGGAGTTGGTGCAGATGGAATTCTCATTTTGATGGCAGGGAAAGATCATGTTCCTAGCCGGCTCCTGATTGTCAATCAAGATGGTTCCCTTGCTCGTCATTGTGGAAATGGAATTCGGTGTGCAGCTATGAGCTACTACAGAGCTGTGATGAAAAATCAGCCCCATTCGATCATCACGGGTAGTTCGGAACCAGAAGGCCTCAGTCTAGAACTCTCTCCCAGTGGCACTCAAATATTTTGTCGTTTTTTCCCCAATAAAAAAAGGGAATCTTTGCCTTTTGTGCAAATCAGCATGGGTGTTCCTATTTGGGGTGAAGAAAATGATTGGCATAGAGAGGGTCTACTATTTGTCGATACCGTTTTGGTAGATCTGCAGTTAAAGCAGACGATTAGAGAGGTTCATAGTGCTCAGCTTCTTAACAAGCACCTTCTGCTCGCTGTCGATAGCCTAGAAGAACTGAGTGCGAGAGAGTGGTATGATTTGGGTTCTCGCTTACAAGTGACTCCTGCTTGGGATGGAATCAATGTCACTCTTTTTTCAGCTCTTGAAATACAGAAAAAAGATCAGGAAGATATTCGTTCCAGCTGTGGAGCAGAACTGAGTGAGCTTTACTCTGCTCAGACCTGGGAGAGAGGGGTCGGTCCGACTCAGGCCTGTGGTAGTGCCGCTTCAGTTCTAGGGTCATGGGTAATTTGTCAGGGTTTTGTCGAAAAGGGGGCTTGGATCGGTGTTACCATGCCTGGAGGCAAACTTTATGTACAACAAAAAACTTCGCAAGATGAAGTGTTGCTCTGCGGTCCTGCGGAATTTGTTTTTGAAGGGGCTATCGATATCTAATGTTCTCATTTACGGAGGGTCCGGTCCCTCCCCTCAGACTTGCTCCCTTTTTCTTCAGATGTCTGCTTGGGGATCGATCCGCTTGTCGGGGTCGTAGCTATCTTGAAACTCAAGATCGACGATAATTTCCCCATACTCAATCTTGGTTTGACAGGCAAGGCGGACGCTTCCGTCACAGTTGAGCCCCATGCTGGATAAGAGTTTCATCTCGTTGTCTTGCATGGGAGAGATTCGAGTCCCAGGCTGCGTTGTCTCGATAGCGACGGCACATGTTCCACAGCGGCAGGCAGCACAGCCGAATCGAATATTGACCTTCTCTCGAATAGCAGCTGCAAGAATCTTCGTGAAAGGTTCACATTGAACAGGCTTGTCTTCTGGTAAAAAACAAATAGTGGGTGGCATAGATCTCCGTTTCTTAGGGAGTGTTCTCAACTTTTCAGAGTGAGAAGTCTCGCAGAACCCTATTCAGAGAAGTTTTTCTATCTGTCGCTGCGGTCCGTTCACCAATGATATAGGCACAGTTGATGAATATCTTACCAGAGGGGACTATTTTTTCACAGGTCCCAGGTAGGACCACTGCGCGGGGGGGAATAAATCCCTTCGTAATCTTTAGCTCTTTTCCGCGTACGTCATAAATAGGGGTAGACGCCGTCAGGGTGACGTTGGCGCCAAGCACGGCTTCTTTACCAACCCGTACACCCTCCACAATGATACAACGAGATCCGATGAAGGCACCATCCTCAATGATAACAGGAGTGGCGGAAGGAGGCTCCAGAACTCCACCTAGTCCAACTCCTCCGGAGAGATGGACTTCTGCTCCCACTTGAGCGCAAGATCCAACGGTGGCCCAGGTGTCGACCATAGTGTTAGCGCCCACATACGCTCCGATGTTTACGTAGGAGGGCATAAGGATGGCACCAGGCTCCATGAAGGAGCCGAAACGTGCAGTAGCTGGTGGTACGACTCTCACATTCAGTTCTTTAAAATTTTTCTTGAGAGGGATTTTATCCCAGTAGAGGAAGGGGCCCAGTTCGATCTCTGCCATAGGCATGATTTGGAAGTAGTAAAGGATCATTTGTTTGATCCAGGCGTGGGTCTGCCACTCGTCCTCTGCATTTTGACTAGCAACCCTGAGCTCCCCACAATCGAGTGCTTGGATGACATCGAGGATGACTTTTCGTGAGTCAGAGGAGTTTAGGATGTCTTTTCGATGACCTTTCAAGGGATCCGGTGATTTTACGCTCTCTTCGGAGCAGGCTCGAATCAGTTCTTCGCAAGTCGTTTGGAGCTTCGAGGAAATGGGAGACATTAGGGGCGTCCTTCGTGGCAAACGTTTAAGATGGCAAGCCATTCTAACTTGTCCGTTTGAGCGAACATGTCGTAGGCTTCCAGTTGTCTTAACTTGAGACAAGAGGATTCTGTCAATGATTTTAGATCCCTTGCGAAAGTTTTGACGTCGCAGGAGACATAGATGATCTGTTCGAGGTCTGGACCTGCAGCCAGGGCTTTTAGTTTTTCCCGGACAGATTCGTGAAGCCCTCGTCTAGATGGATTCATCACAATGAGTTTTGGTTTTTGGGCCCAGACTGGGATGGAATCGAAGCTGTCTTCCACACGAGCAGACATAAAGTGGAGAGAATGACGAGTGATCTGGTTTTTTTCTCGATTTTCGTGGGCGTCCTGGATAGCTGCTGAATTTTCCTCCATTCCAAGAACTTTATATCCATTCTGAGCTAAAATCATGGAGATAATTCCGACCCCACAGTAAAGATCCCAGGCTGTTACGGGTTCACTAGACGTTCTGGATATCCCCGCTAGTTGACTTATGCGGTTGTAGATCTGTTCTGCTTGCCAAGGGTTCACCTGCATAAAACTTGTGGGGCTGAATTGAAGACTGAAGCCAGCTAAGCTAGTCTTGAGGAGTGCTGGTTCTAGAAGCGGAAGGGTCGTTTCTCCCAGAATAGCGTTTCCGGTACTGGTATTGATGTTCATGGCTGCAGAGGTGATACGAACGCCCTGTCTACGTAGGGATCGGATCATAGGGAGTAAGCTGGTCTTAGCAGACGGGTCTGTGACGACGAAAAGTAGCGAGGTGTCCCCAGAGATATGGCAGGACTTTGCGACTACGTAACGAAGTTCTGGTGTTTTTTCTCCCTCTTCAGACTTAGGCTCATCTCCTTTGGGCGAAATCCTCTCCTTCCAGGGTCTCATAGTGTTTTCCTTCTCCAGTTCTGATTTGAGAAGATGGATGAGTTTCTGAAGAATGGGCACATGGATGGGGCAGGAACTGATATCAACAATGCGGTGGCTATCTGGCTCAAATAAACCGATGGCGATTTTACGGCCCCCCTCTGCTTCTTCAGTCTTATTTCTAGTGCGGGCTTCTCTAACAGCCAGTTTGAACGTGGTTCTGTACTGGAGTGGTCTTGGGGCTGCCTGGGGCTTTTTAGGGAGAAAAATCCCCAGCAAAGGGAGCTCTGAGCGCAGGGAGTGCAAGTCCTGCTCATATTTTTGCAGAAGACTCTTTTCGTAGGGATCGTTTATAAAGAGACAGGATTGGCATAATCTCTTTATATAACAGGATAATTCATCGACAGGCGCAGCTCTTCTGGGAAGTCTCCCAAATGTTTGAGCTTGATCCTTTTTTACAAAGTGAATGTTGGATCTAGTCGAGCCATTCGGCAAGTCGATAGAGCGGTTTGTTCTGTTCTGGTGCATAGCTTGGGTTTCTTCTAAATGCTCTGACGGCTAAATTTTTAGAGTATTTCTTCCATAGTCTCCACTCTTCATCAAGTGTTTTTATGGTGTAGGGCGTATTTGGCGATTTAGATCCTTTTGAAAAGACATAGTTTCCAAAAAGATAGACAGCAGTGTGCTTAAACCAACGAAAATCGAGTTCTTGGCTCTGTCTCTCCACAACCTGTTGGGGAACATCGAGGAATAGCAGCACGTCGCCATAGGCAAGTTTTTCATCATGAAGAGGGATTGGGTAAAAGTCCAGTTCTAAAATTCTCAGCAGCTCATCGTGATTGATCATTTGTGGATGATGCTCAGCTTCTATTTTAGGATTGTAAAAGTGATTGAAGGGTATTTGTTCATCTTGAAAAGACATGGCAGCCTGAAAACAATTGGGTCCACGATAGATCGTAAATTTTTTAATCATTTTTTTGGCAAATGATGGGAGCAAGTCGTAATCGACGGAGAGCTTTCTTGTTTCTGCTATTTTTTCTTTAATGATGTCTAGTTTGCTTTTAGGTAAAAAATTAGAAATTTGCTTAAGAAATAAAGTGAGTTGATCGGGATTTTTTGCAAAACTTTCCGGTTCGATCGAGATCTTATGATGGGATGCTTCAAAAAATCGCTCAATCAATTCTTCCTTTTTGATGATAGGGAGAATTTCGGGAGAAATTTTTATATGTAGGGTGTCGTTTTTTTTCCAGAAATTTTTTTTCTTTTTATAGTCCAAAGTTTCATTTTTAGGATCTAAAAAGTAAAACAAAAGATTTTCTTTTTCTGTCTCTGAGATAGAGAGGAATTGAGCCATATCTTTGAGGATTATTTTGTTTTTTTTCAGAGGAATGACCACAGGTTCTATCCGGGGATCTGTCGCTGATTCAAAGACTCTTTTTTCTAGTAGTTCTAGGGGCAGTTTGACAGAACTCGCGACGTCTGATGTTGTGAGAGATAAACTTGGCAAGAGGAGATTTTCATCCTGAATCCACAGGTCTTTTGCAAATACGCTTGCCTCTTCCGCTAAAAAAACACAGAAGAAGAGAGCAAAGGATAGGCTGCTTTGCTTCAAACTCTTTTTTAGATAAGTATCAGCATTCATACGATTTTCTATGTGACATGTTCAGCAATCATTTCGGCAAATTTCCTAAAAAATTAATCTTCTGATGGGTTAAATAAGCCTACCTTTTCTTGGTATATAATGGTCCTATCCACTTCACAGGAGATTTTATGCCGTCTGTTCTTATTGTAGATAAAAATAAGTCGAGTGTTGTTATGAGTTCAGAGGTCTTTAAGGATAAGATCCCCGGGGTAAGTGTCCATGTGGCTAGGACGGGAGCAGAGGCATTGAAGATCTTACAAGAGAAAAAAATGGAGGCTATTCTTGTCGATTTTGACTTAGAAGATGCCGATGGTGTGAGTTTTTATAAATTAATTAGAAAAACTTTTGATGGCCCAATCTTCCTTAGTGCCTTTGCAGAGCCAATTGTAGAAGAGGCCATCGGAAAAGAAGTCTTTGCTTATGCAGACATTGCGGCATGGGTGAAAAAACCAATAAAATCAATTGATTTAGCTGAAAAAATCGAGAGATTTATCATTCATAAGCATAGGCTTACGAAACGTTTCGAAACCTGTATTGAAACGGAGGTGTCTAGTTTAAAAAAAGGAAAAGGAAAGACAGTTGAGCTTAAGGGTCATATACTTAATTTGAGTTTGACGGGTGCATTGCTTCGTTTTCAAGGAGCGAGCCCAAGTGAACGAGAGAAGGCCTCCCTGAAAAAGAATGACAAATCAGTGACCAAAGGGCAAAAAAAGACAAGTAAAGAGAAAAATACGGTCCCCTCTCTTTTGGATATGGCTATAGGACAAAAGCTGACATTGAACTGTCATTTGGATAAAAGCAAGAAGTCGAGTTCAAAAAAGCAAACTCTGGTTTTAAAAGCCTCTGTTGTTTGGAGTAAAAAGCAAAAAATAGGCCTTTGTTTCGATGGACTCAATGAAACGACCGAAAAAAAAATAGAAGATTTTCTTCGTAAAATTAATGATTCTCAGTAGTTAGAAGTCAAAAAAGTGATGGAAAAAAATGAAGCTATTATTAAACAACTTGCTCAAGTTATCTGTATTTGCAAGGGAATCCCCCTCCGAAGGGTGCTACCAGCCCTAGAGGGGAGCGAGACGGTCGAGGATGTAAATAGAAAGGCTGGTACCGGTTGTGGGGGCTGCAAAGGGCAGAGGTGTGGTCCAAAAATTAGAATTTTATTAGAAAAAATGAGGAAGAAAAAAGCTACGCCCTCCCAAGAGCCTAGCAAGGAGGGGTAAGGGGAAACTGCGCAGCTGGTTCCCCTTCATTTATAAAAAGATTTACTTTGCTTAGCAGTATCTACCAATAACGGACAAGGTAGAAAGCGCTCTCCATAAGTATCTGCAAAGGCTTGCATCTCACTAGAGACTTTCGTGGCACCTTTGCTGTCGATATATCGGAAGGGTCCGCCTAGGAAAGGAGGAAAGCCGAGGCCAAAGACGGCCCCCACGTCTCCATCCATGGGAGTGGAGAGAATGCCGTCTTGCAGACAGTAGCAGGCCTCATTGATCATCCGGTATAGGAGTCTTTTTTGGGTGATAAGGATGTTGTCATGTCCTGTGCTTGTTCCCTGTCGGTATTTACGAAGAAGCGACAGCACGAAAGGGTTGCTCTCTCGTCCACTTTTCTGAGGTTTTGATCCGAAAAGCTGACCTAGGAATCCCCCTGATTTTTTTTCTTCATAAACATAGAAGCCTCGACCACTTTTTCTTCCCAGGGCTTTTGCCTCGATCATTTCGAGGAGCAAAGCTGGGTCTGTGGTACCAACTCTTTTGCCAAAGGCTGCTCCTAGATCATGGCTGACATGATAAGCAACATCGACCCCAACCTCATCGATCAATTTGATCGGACCCACTGGGAATCCGGCAAGCATGGCCATGTCATCCAAGGTTTGGAATGACATTCCTTCTCTGATGAGAACAAATGCTTCGTCCATATAGGGAGCCAGAATTCTCGTTGTATAGAAGCCAGGTCCATCTTTGACGACTATAACAGTTTTACCCTGACGGATACCGAGATCGACAGCTATTTTGGCAGCCTCCTCGGAGGTCTTCTCGGTCAAGATGATCTCTAAGAGAGGCATCTTGGGGACTGGGGAAAAGTAGTGCATTCCCAATATGTTTTGTGGTCTTTTCGATACCTTTGCAATTTCAGAAATAGGTAATGCGGACGTATTGGAAGCGAGGATGGTATGTTCTGGGAGATACTCTTCGAGTTCTTGGACGACTCGATGTTTCAAGGCCAAATCTTCAAATACAGCTTCAATGACGAACTCACAGTGTTCGAATGCTTTTTTGTCAAGTCGAGTGTCCAGCGATGAAAAAGTTTGCTGGGCTTGGAATAAGCTCATCGATTTTCGCTTAACTTTACGTGAGAAGTCTGACCATATGTTTTTACGAGCGTGGTCGAGGGCGTCTTGATGGATATCTTTTAAAGTCACATGCATATCTTTTTGAAGACTGACTGTGGCTATGCCCGATCCCATCAAGCCTGAACCCAAAACCCCAAGATTTTTTATTTTGCGAGAGGGTGCTCCAAAACGATTTTTCTTTAATTCAGTCTGTGCAAAGTAAAGTCCGACCAACTGCTTTGATTCTGGAGTTTGAGATAAAAAACCAAATTGCTCAGCTTCTTTTTTTAAACCTTCTTTCATTCCATGATCGAGTCCATGGCCGATTACTTGCAGAATGGCTTGAGGGGCTGGGTAAAGGCCTCGAGTCTTTTTTTCAACGGACTCCAGGGCCTTTTGAAGAATAAATTTTCTGCCTAAGGAGTTTTTCTCTAGATAACTTGACAAAGAGGTTTTCTGTTTTTTCTTTGTGCGGACGAACTTGTCTTTGCCGCTGTATTTCTTGACAGCGGCGAGAGCTAGCGATTCAAGATCATCAGCAGGGGTAACGTAGTCGACCAAGCCAAGCTTATAGGCTTTGGACGCGCTGACAGCTGATCCTGTGAGAATGAGCTCGAGCGATTTTTCAAGGCCGATGAGTCGTGGTAGTCGTTGAGTGCCTCCAGCACCAGGAAGTAGGCCTAGCATTACTTCTGGGAGACCTAAGCTCGTTTTCTTCGAGTCGGAAGCGAGTCGGTAGTGACAGGACATAGCCAGCTCTAATCCGCCCCCCAGGCAGGAGCCAGAGATAGCTGCGATGACAGGCTTGGAGTAACCCTCTATCCTGTTGAAAAGTTTCTGTCCAGCTTCGCTGAGAGTTCTCGCTTCCTCTTCGCTCTTAGCAGCTTGCAATTCTTCTATATCAGCTCCTGCTATGAAGCAGTCTTTCTTTGCAGAGACCAGGACGAGTCCGAGTATGTCGGATCTCCCCTCTAGCTCATCAAGAATGTCAGATACGGGGTTGATCAGTTGGGATCGGAGAGTGTTCACTTTCCTCTCCTTGTCGTCAAAATAGATGAAGGCGACGCCTTCTTTTTCTTTCCAATAAAGGGGTAGCTTGGACTCAGTGTTCATCGGTCAGGCCTTACACATGTTAGGAACGGCGGAAAACCACCAGCCGAGCTGTGGGAGCCGCTGTTCAGTTTGACTCTTACAAAACTGAAACCTTCCTTTTTGATCTGGACGGTGGAAGCTAGGCAAAGTCGGGGTTCTCAAGCAAAATGGCAGAGCCATGACCTCCTGCTGCACAACCAGAGACGACGGCAAAGCGAGCTCCTTCCCTTTGAAGTCGCTTAGCAGCTGTCCAAAGGAGTCTTGCTCCTGTGGCTCCGAAAGGATGCCCAAGGGAAAGTGATCCCCCCCAGACGTTAATTTTGTCTAGATGGATCTCTCCGACGACTTCATCGCTTTTGAATCGCTCTTGAGCAAACTTTTTGTCTTTGAGAAATTTCAAATTGGCTAGAACTTGGGAAGCGAAAGCCTCATGAATTTCCCAAACCCCAATATCTTCAGCTCGGAGTTTATTTCTCCTCAGCAAGGTAGGGATTGTAATGGCTGGTCCTGAAAGCATATCGATCAAAGGATCGGCGGACTCATAGACATCGTCTCTAAGTATAGCCATCGCCTTGTATCCAAGTTCTTTGGCTCTTGCCTGACTCATCATAAGGAGGGCGCTAGCCCCATCTGTTAGAAACGAAGAGTTGGCCGCCGTACAAATGCCAAAAGATTTGTCAAATGCAGGTTTGAGTTTACTGAGTCGGTCAAATGTAGAGTCTTCTCGCGGGCCGTCGTCGGCAGAGATATTTTTAAATTTGGGAGCGAAGGAAAGATTGAGAATGTCTCCTTCGAAAATCTTGTCTTTCTGGGCTTGCACAGCTAGGGCGTGACTTCTTGCTGCATAGAGGTCGGCTTCCTCTCGGGTGACACCTGCTCGCTGTGCCAGAATTTCTGCCCCCTCACCCATGCTTTTGCCATTCGAAAATTCAGCAACAGAGGGTATGTCGGGAAGGAAGTCTCTGGCTTTGAGTCCAGATAGAAGGTGGAAGTGCTTCAACATGTCGAGAGGCTTTTTCACCTTCTGCAGTTTAAGCAGAGTTTTTCTGAGTTCGCGAGAAAGACGGATGGGTGGGTCTGAGCAGGTGTCCACCCCGCTGGCTACAGCGATAGAGAGTTTACCCACTCTGATTTTATCGGCGATGGAGGTGGCAGCTATGTTTGAAGAGATGCAAGCCAAAGAGACTGTGTGAGCAGGTGTCTGCGCAGACAGGCCTGCATTCAAGGCGCTTTCTCTTGCGATGTTGGGTGTCCTGGGATCATGGATGACAGTCCCCATGCAAACATATTCAATAAGCTCTTTTGGGAGTCCTGTTCGGGATAAAAGTCCAGCCAAGGCCTCTCTGGCAAGGTCACACGAGCTCAGATCCATATAGGCCTGATAGCTGCGCATGAAAGGAGTTCTGACTCCAGATACGATCACCGGAGTGGTGGCGGAAGAAGAACTCATAGAAACGGCTCCTTAATTCCAACAATTTTTAGCCATGCTTGTGACTGAGAATCTAAACAAATTAGGATTGCTTTTCAAGTGAAGCTGTTAAAGCTGAATCATGATTGCAGAGCAGATCACTTTGCCAATCTTTGGCTCAGTCTCAGCACTCACCTGACCGCAGCGGGCAGCGATCTCTAGGTCTGGTTTTATTCATGTAACTGTTTGACGTTAAAGCGATATTTTGACAGCATGATCTTATACTACGATAAAAGTCGATTTTTCGGATATCGAACAGCAGTGGGAGAAGACATGTTCAAAAAGATGTTGGGACGGTATCTGGGATGGGGGACTAAAGAGACTGAACAGGGTGTCGATCCACTCAGCCAATGGCTGGGCAGCGGGCCTCAGCTAACGGTCGGCGGGGACCATATCTTTAAAAAGGCGACATTTTGGTCGCTTTTTTTTATGCTCATTATATCGGTTCCGTCCCTCGGATCGTCGCCTTCTCTGAAAGGTAAAAGTCCTTCGCATGATCACAGCTTCATGATCCCTTCTCTTGAAAGAACGAGAAAGTCTACCCAACTGCAACTCAATGTCTCGTACCCCGACACCCCAGACTCTCCACCTTATTCCTCTGAGAGCAGCAGTAGCTCTAATTTACTCCCTCTTTATATCGTGTTGCCGATTGTTGGTGTGGCGGCTCTTTTTATTGGCGGTGTTGTTGCGGCGATCTACCAAAAAGCAAGGACTAGGAGAGCGGATCCTTTCCTGATGGGTAGGATGCAGTCAGCACCTCCGATGCGGGGGGTGATTGTAGACGCTCCTCCAAGCTATATTTCCCAGTATCACCATGTTCCCGAACACCACCACCATGTTCCCGAACACCACCACCATGTTCCCGAACACCACCACCATGTTCCCGAACACCACCACCATGTTCCCGAACACCACCACCATGTTCCCGAACACCACCACCATGTTCCCGAACACCATCACCATGTTCCCGAACACCATCACCATGTTCCCGAACACCATCACCATGTTCCCGAACACCATCACCATGTTCCCGAACACCATCACCATGTTCCCGAACACCAT
>JAGNWK010000077.1 GCA_017985985.1 Oligoflexales bacterium | reverse complement strand
TTTGGTTTTTAAGATTAAAAGTCTTTCACAGGTGGACTCAATCAAGTAGCGATCATGACTCACGAGGAGGACGGTGCCTTTGTAATTTTTAATTGTTTCTACGAGGGCTTCAACGCTTTGTAAGTCAAGATGGTTCGTCGGTTCATCGAGGAGGAGAACATTATGACGACCGTTGAAGAGACAGCAAAGACCGACCCGTGACTTTTCTCCCCCGGAGAGGATTTTGAATCTTTTAAGAACATCATCCCCGGTGAACAAAAAAGCCCCGAGGGCACCGCGAGCACCTTCCTCGCTGAGAGGAGCTCGTTCCATGAAGTTTTGGAGGACGGTTTTCTCACCGTCGAAAGAGTCGAGCTGATTCTGTGCAAAATAATGAAGCTTAGAGGCAGAGGAAAGTTTGAGCTCACCTCCAAGGGCTGGTAAAATGCCTGCTATGGTCTTTAGCAGAGTAGATTTCCCTCTCCCATTTGCGCCAATAATCGCTATTTTCTGACCACTTTCGACAGTGACTTTTATAGGTTTTGTGAGAGCTGTTGTGTAGCCAATATTTAGATTTTTGATCTCACAAACAATCCGGTGATTTTTCGGTGGCTCGACAAGCTTGATCTTTAACTTCTGGGTTGAGGATGGCTTTTCTAATTCGTCTTGTTCTTCTTCCAGACGTGCGATGGCTTTTTTCTTTGAGTTTGCTTGGGCTGCTTTGCTAGCTTTGGCCCCGAAGCGTTCGACAAAGCGGCTAAGCTGCTTTTTTTTGCGCTCTAAGCCTTCAAATCGAGATTCAGTTTGTTCAAGTTCCAGTTCTCTTTGTACACAAAAAGAGCTGTAGCCGCCGGCATACGAATAGAGGTCACCGTTTCTGAGATGAAGGAGTGTGTCGGGGAGAAGGTCGAGGAGTTTTCTGTCGTGGGAGACAAAAATCAAAGTTCCCTTATAATCCTTCAACCAAGTTTCAAACCACATGAGGCTGGGTAGATCCAAGTGGTTGGTCGGTTCATCCAGAATCAGCACATCAGGGTCTTGTATCAGCGTTCGCGCGAGTTCTACACGCATGCGCCAGCCCCCTGATAAGGCGAGTGGAGAGCTTTCAAAAGATTCTGTGGAAAAACCCAGGGCCACTAAAAGTCCCCTTGCTTTAGCGGTGAGCTCGTATCCACCTGACTCTCTGAATTCAGCTTCCGTTCTCTCGAAGTTCGCGAGAGCCTTTTCATCGTGGGCTTGGTCTAGTGCTTCGATGGCTTTGTTCATGCGCAGTTCAAGCTGGGCCAATTCTGTATGGGCGCTGGTCACCTCTTGCAAGAGGGTGCTAGCTGGCGTAGGGTTGGCTTCTTGTGTCAGGTAACCGAGCTTGCAGTTTTTAGGCTTAATCACTTCACCAGCATCACTCGGAATGCGACCAGTGAGGACCCCTAACAGGGTTGTTTTTCCTGAGCCATTTGGCCCATAAATAGCGTATTTTTGTCCCGGTGAAAAATGGAAGTCAAGATCTTGGAAGATCAGGCGTCCTTCGTAGTACTTTGTGAGTCGATCGAGTTTGAGCATTTTGTATTCGAAAATTATAAGGTACAGAGAAGTGTAGCCCGATGCTAGTCTCTTTAGCATAGGAATAGAGACGTATGAGAGAAAACTCAATGGTTTTTGTTACGGGGGGTGGAGGTTTTTTAGGGAAGAGGATTTGCCTCCTTCTTAAGGAAAGGGGGTACTCCGTGACTAGTTTTTCAAGACGCTTCTATCCAGAGCTGGAGGAGCTTGGTATCCGATCTGTTTGTGGGGATGTGTCCTCGGTCGAAGACCTCGAAAAGCACATGCCTGCAGCAGCTTATGCGGTGATTCATACAGCTAGCCACGTTTCACTTTGGGGGAAGCCGGATGAGTTTTTTAGGATCAATGTTCTAGGCACCAAGAAGATTTTGGCCTGCGCCCAGAGGAAATCAGTAGCTCGGTTCATTTACACGAGCTCTCCAAGCGTGGCTTTTGATGGGCGGGATATTTGTGGGGCGGATGAAGAAGCCCTTGGATATGCTAAGACTTTTTTATCTCCTTATCCTTATACGAAAATGTTGGCAGAAAAAGAGGTCTTGTCTGCAAAGGGGCTAGCTGCGGTGGCTTTGCGTCCCCATATTATCTGGGGAAAAGGTGACCCCCATTTTCTGCCAAGAATTCATCAAAAAGCAAAAAGTGGCCGTTTCTTGCAAGTTGGTTCTCTTAAAAACAAAGTGGATGTGATTCATGTGGATACAGCAGCCTTTGCGCATGTTCAGGCGATGGAACAACTGGGTCCAAAGTCGACTCTGAACGGAAAGGCCTATTTTCTTGGGCAGGAGAGGCCAGTTCAGCTGTGGCCATTTATTGATCAACTTTTGACGAGTCAGAATCTTAATCCTTATCGATTGCGAATCCCTTTAGGCCTGGCTTACCAAGCTGGGGCTCTGTGTGAAAAGCTCTATCAGCTAGCGGGGCAGTATAGGAGGGAACCTCCTATAACCAGGCTGATCGCCTTGCAGTTAGCAAAATCGCATTATTTTAGCCACGAGCGAGCTCGTAGAGATTGGGGCTACCAGCCTAAAGTCAGTATAGAGGAGGGCTTGGCTCAACTGAATGGAAGTCCTGCCGGCACTAAATCCACGTCATGACCTTCCCGGGGAGAGATTCTCGCTTAAAGATCATCAGGTTTCCTCCGATAGTTCCCGTAAGTTCTTGCTCTCGCAAGGTAAGGAGAGGGGTTTGGGAGAAACCTTGTCCTGAGCCCGTTCGACTTTAGGAAGCTAAATATGAGTAGCAAAAATGTTCTTAGAGCTCTTGTCGTTGAGGATCAGGAAGATCTGAGATTGATGGTGATTGACGCCTTAATTTTTTTAGGATTTGAGACACTGTCTGCAGGCGATGGAGCTGAGGCTTTTGACTTAACGCAGTCCACACATTTTGATGTAATTTTATCAGATATAAGAATGCCTAATAGGGATGGGCGTTGGTTTCTCAGTGAATTGAGAAACGTAAAAAAAATGTTCCCCCCATTTCTTTTTATGAGTGGCTTTTCAGATTTTGCCATACACGATGCTTTTGATATGGGGGTAGATGGCTTTTTAGAAAAGCCCGTCGACTCTGACAGACTCGCTTTCATGTTGGCAAAATCATGTCGTCCCCCCGAGACGCGGTGGCTTGACAAACCGCAAGAAGTTCCTGTTCAGCATATTGCAAAGTTCGTTGCGGATGGAGCTAGCCATCAAATTTCCATAGGCCGAGGGGGATTCTTTGTGGCTATGGAAGCTCCTACCCTCAAGGTGGGGGATGTGATTTCTTTTGAGCTTCGTTTTAGTGATGGCCCCCTCACTCTTCTCGAAGGAATAGGAAGTGTTGTGTGGAGGCGCAAGCAAGTCTCTGGTGATCTGCTCGCAGGTTGTGGTATATCGCTGGACTATATTTCCCCGAACTCTCTAACAGCTTGGCTAGCCTATCTTGATGCTGGTGACATCATTCCCTTCATACCGAATGGGCGCTTGTCTCCGGGGGTCAAAGGTACCGATAGTTCATCTTAGGGTTTAGTATGAGTTTTTTCTTATCTAATCCAACAGCTGTCTTTGTGCTCGTGGTCGAGCCAGCGTCTTCAGTTCGAATGATGCTCATGGAACTGCTGAGAGGATTTGGCTATAACAATATTCAGGGGGTGGCTACTTGTAAGGAGGCTCTTAGCTTATTGGAGGTGGAAGCAGTTCAATGGTTGATTATGCCCCTCTCTCCTTCTGAACCTGTGAATGCCTTACAAATTATCAAGCTGATTACGACAGAGCCCAAACTGAGAGGGATTGTGACGAGTTTGTTGCTCGACTTAGGTGCAGAAGAATACTGTCTCCCACTTGCTTTTGAAATGGGACTGCTTTCTTGGCTCCCTAAATCCTATGTAAAAGAGACGCTGGAATCTGATTTGTCAGCTTTACTGAAAACTCTATCTTCCCACGATGGAAATACAACGTTGACATCGGCAGAGTATCTGCGGAAGTTTCTCACTGAAAAAAAGAGGTTCAAGTCGAGAGTTGCACTTGAGCAGAATTTGCTAACTTTATATCCAGGATCTGGCAAAATCTTGGTCAACCTAGCAGAAGCGGAGATCTTTGATGGTGGTGAACAGCGTGCACTCAGTCTCTTACACCAAGCTGAAATTTTAGATGGGAAGCTCGCTACGCATTGTCAACGACTCAAAGATAAGTATTTGAAGAATTTAAGTTCTGAAGTTGATGGTGCTAAGGTCAATTCACTGGGTATAAAACAGGTCGTTGTGATTGATCCCGACACGGATGTCCTTCATGCTACTCATGATCTTTTATCTCAACTCGGAGTAGCTTCCATCGAAACATTTGAGGATGGAAAAAAAGCGAACGAATGGCTCAAAACAAAAGAGCAGGAGCCTGATCTCATCATTATGGAATGGCGGATTCCAGGGATGGGAGGCCCGGTTCTTATTCAGAGAATCAGGCAGAGTGGTTATGTTCAAGTTCCCATCATCGTTTCAAGTTCTCTCATTAAGAAGGAAGAGAGACCTTTGCTTAAAGAGATGGGTATCGATGAAGTTTTGGAAAAACCGTTTGATCAGTCAGCGTTCTATTCCGTGGTTATCGGGGCGCTTCAGCAGAATAAACTACCCACTGAACAAAAATCTTTGGAAGGAAAAATTAGAAAACTTCTTCATGCTGGCAGACAAGGAGAAGCCGAACCGTTTATTGCACAATTTTTAGCGGATCAACGCATCTCAGCAGGCTCGAAGATGGAGATTAAAGCAGAGTGGTCCTTTGCCCTCGAAGACTATACATCAGCTTGTAAGTTTGGCGCGGAAGCTTTGAAGTTGGGAGGTGATACATTGGCACTTCTTAACCTCGTGGGCAAATCGCTGCTCAAGCTCAATGAGTATTCCCATGCATTGCAGTGCTTTGAAAAAGCCAATGCGATGTGTTCGATCAATATTGAGCGCCTTCTCAATGTGACAGAGATCAATCTGCAGCTGGATCGTTCTATTGAAGCCAATAAGTCTCTTGAATCGGCCAGCGCTATCGATGGTGAGAATTCTGCAGTCGTAGAGACGCGATGTAAACTTGACTTAGAGAAAGGGGATGTTAAATCTGCTGCAAAAGCGATGAATGGACTGGAATCCGTGCCGCGAGTTGCCGCCTACATCAATAATCGTGCGATTGCTCTAGCTCGCTCAGAACGTTTCGAAGATGGAATCGTGCTCTATAAACGAGCTATCCAATGCCTCTCTGGTAAGTGGAAGAATCTGAGAGCAAGTGTGATTTATAATCTCAGTCTTGCTTATGCTCGCAATGGGGTGTACGAGGAAGCGGTTAAGGTTTTGGCTCATCTTTGCCAAGATAACCAACTTGCGATTCATAAAAAAGCATTATCTTTGATGAGAAAAGTACAAATGGCTATCAAAGAGGGGAAACCATTGTTTTCCAATCAAGAAGAGCAAACATTGGAAGGCCATGAGAAACTTTCTGAAAAAAAAGGGAACAAGGAGAGTCGTGCTATAGATCTTCATGCAGAAGATATCGAAGCGAGAATCGGTACAAAACGAGGAGATCTTGGTTGTTATTTGATTTATCATTCTGTCGAAGAGATCGATCAGAAGGCTCATGATCTCGTGCTGAGTGCTAAAATGCCATCTTTTTCTACCCGTAGAGTGATTGAAAAAGAAAACTCTTCTCATGTTGGCGCAAAAAACCATAAATCCTCTTGATTTTATAGTGCTTAACCGTTTTTGATCCCCTCTTATTCTGCAAAATTTGTTGTGAAACCTCCCAAAAAACAGTAGCCTGGAAGCGGGGACGACACGTCCTTAGGATTTGTTGATAAAGAGTATGGACATACTCTCCCGTCATCACCACGCCGAAGGTCGGCGTTCGAGATTGTTAGGGTCAGGTCAATGTCATTTAGTTAAGGCAAGATACCCCTCGATTTCGCTCCAAACTGTCGAAGTAGTCCGATTTCGTCATTGCGAGGAGCCGTGGCGACGAAGCAATCTTGCCTTTACACGGAGATTGCTTCGCTTCGCTCGCAATGACGAGGTTCTGCAAAGAATAAGTCGAGAGGTATAGAGTTAAAATAGAGCAGACGATTAAGGAGTTCTGCCTAACCGAATGACATAGGCGGTCAGGTGATCTCGACTGCTTAGGGTTATTGATGAACAGATCCTGAGTGGAAGTTGACTTTTATGGCTATTTGGTAATTTGGTAAGGGGAGAGCATGGATAAGGTGAGTTTGATTAAATCTTTAGAAACGATCAGTCTTATCGGGTTTGGGATAGCTTACTGGAAATACGATCTCAATACAGCCACCCTGGTTTTGATGGTCTTGATGACGCTTTTTGTCGTCCTCGTCAAAATATTGGGTGAGAAACTCAGCAAGCTCCAGATTTTTAGCTGGCTCGTTATTGTTATCTTAGGTGGAGCCAGCTTACTCTCGCAAGATGATTCGGTGATCAAATGGAAAACGACCATCATTCACTCCGGTCTTTCTCTTGTCTTTTTCTTTAGTCATCTCATTGGTCAGAAGACTATATTAGAGCGTGCTCTTGAGGGGAAGATAGAAGTTCGTGTAAAAAAACTTAGACGTCTCAATGCTGTTTGTGGTGGGTATTTCTTTTTTATTAGTGCATTGAATCTCTTCGTCGCTTTTTCTTTCTCTACGAGCGTGTGGGTTCAGTTTAAGCTCTTTGGACTTTTAGCGATCAATTTTGTTTTTGTTGGCTTTTGTCTCTATTATCTTAGAGAAGAGATCAAAGCTATGATGCAGGTGGAGTAGCAAGGAAGAGGGTTTGGGAGAAAACTGGCAGCTGGATTCTCCCAAAAGAGAGTTAAGCTCGGTCCGTAGCTTCTAGCAGAGCTTTTGTAATGCCGGCTTCGCCGGCAGAATGTCCCGCATCCGGTACGATGATGAGTTCCGACTTCGGCCAGGATCGGTGCAGTTCCCATGCGTTTCTGGCGGGACAAATCACGTCATAGCGTCCATGGATGATAACCCCTGGAATATCCTTAATTCTAGATATGTTGTTTAGAATCCAGTTATCTTCTTTAAAGAAACCACCATTCACAAAATAATGGCACTCTGTGAAAGCAAAGGCCCGAGAGAAGTGATCGTCGGAGAAACGTTCCAGAAGTTCTGGTTTGAGTCTCAGCCGAGACAAAGCACCTTCGTAGGAGCTCCATACTTTGGCCGCGGCTTGCGCAAGCTCTGGGTCAGATCCCAGTAATCTTTTGGCATAAGCTTTCACGAGATCGCTGCGTTCGGCTGCAGGGATAAAAGAGGCAAATTTTTCCCACTGTTCGGGGAAGATTTCACTGGCTCCCCACTGATAGAACCAGTCAATCTCTCTTTTTCTGAGTAGGAAGATGCCACGTAGAATGAGGCTCTCGACTCTTTCGGGATGGGAGATGGCATAGGTCAGAGAGAGGGTGCTGCCCCAAGACCCTCCGAAAACGTGCCACTTTTTTATCCCCAGATGTTCTCGAATTTTTTCGATATCAGCGACAAGATCCCAGGTCGTATTTTCCTCCACGCAGGCATGGGGAGTGCTTTTCCCGCATCCGCGCTGGTCAAAGAGGATGACATTCCATTTTTCAGGATCGAAGAACTGACGATTTTCAGGGTCTATGCAGCCGCCAGGCCCCCCATGTAGGTAAATGATGGGAGTACCTTTAGGATTTCCGACCTGCTCTACCGAGAGAGTGTGCAGTTTGGAAACTTTTATGGAGAAGGTATGAAAGGGGTCTATGGGGGGATAAGAAATGGTCATAGTTTATTTCTTCGAAAAAATGAGTTTTGGTTTTGGATCTACCCACGGAAGGTGGCCCCGGTCGATGAGATCCGATGGGTTTGGTTTCCACTCGTGCATGTTCATCAGATTTCGAGGCATCTTATAGATGGTGAAGGTATAGCCGCCTCTTGGTAAATCCATTACTTTTTCGACACCGTTGAGGGTTGTAAAGGCCGTTTCGGCAGAGATGGTATCTAGCACATAGTTTTGAAAGAATTCTAAGAATACTATTCTTTGCGTCATTTCTAACTTCTCTGGGGGGAGACCTTCACAGGGGTTCGTGGGGGTGTGATCACCGATGATGCCTAGGTAAGTGGCTAGCCAAAGGGTTTCATGCTGTTTTACAAAACCAGGGTGCCAGCACGATACAGGAGCTAAATCGGAAGGGACATCGGAGTACAACGGATTAGCGGGTTGAGCCTTTTCCAGAGGGGATGGTGTGTTCAAGCTACTGTTAACTTGTTCTTGCTGCCAGATGTCCTGGTAGGAGCTTAAAACGCCTGCTCTTACGTCCTCTCCGGCATCGAGTTTCACCCAGAGGTGTTGGGAGTCTATCAAGGTGGCAGAGGGGTATCGGAAGGAAAGGAGACCTTGGAGTTTGATTTTTTCTGTAAGTTTTAGCAAATAGGCTAGTTCTGTGAGGCTTTTTGAGCTGATATATTGCGCTAAGCTTTTACGAGTGGGAAGCTCTCCAGAGCAGAGTTTTTGTTGCCATTCGTTGAGGGTTAGGAGTAGGGGGAGCTCAGATTTAAGAGAGACTTTTAAGACATGGCAGAACTTATCGAGAGAATGTTCTTGGGGGTCTTTCAAGGAAGAGAGGAGGTCTTTCATGACCGTCATGCGGCGGGAGAGTAAGTAGGGCTGCCTGATCCAGCCTCTCAGTAGAGAGGAGCGAGTGTCCTCTAGTTTTTGATTCAACGAGTCGAGAGTTGCCGTTGGTTCTGTTTTTAGGGTGCACTGCCATCCAGTGGCTTCAGCTGTGAACTGACAGTCTGGAGCCCCTTTATTCAGTTGCTCAGCGATATATTTAGCAAAGTTTGCCTCCGCCTCAATAGTTCCATCGTTTTGCGCCTGGGAGCAGACCTGTTCGAGGAACTCGATACTACGGCGATCTATGGGTCCTGGTAAAGAAGTCTTGGTTCCTTCCCATTGAATTTCAAAGCTGTCCGATAGGGATAGCTTTTTCTTTGGGATGAGAATTTGAATTTTTTGTGGACCGAAAATGGAAGAGACACTGAGTCCCAATTCATAATGAGAACTGGTGGACTGGCATGATCGAGAGGCGAACTGGGCGAGGAGGGCCCCTTTCGATTTTAGGGGATAGTCTTGCCCAAGTGAGAAGATGGAATTTAATTTGAAAGAGGGCGAAGCCTCCGAGTTCGGCTCTGACTTGGCAGTGACTTCGGATAAAGTGGCCTGACCGGGCATTTTATCGGTGGAGTCACAACTGAGCAGTATGACATACGTGCTGAACCAGGCTAACTTAATAAATGGCAATCTCTTGAACTGCCAATTCAATCTTTTCATGAAACCCCCCTTGGGAAGGATCTGCTGACTCCATGGTCCATGACAAGGGTTTGCAGTACTTCAGTACATAGCGAGCAACTTCATAGCCGTCTTTGGTCTTCACAGTGAGTCGAATATCTTTAAGACTGGCTCCCACATGGGAAGCTTCCTTAGCCCAAAGAGAGAGGGAAGGATCCGTTACAAAATCACGTCGCAAGTGGACACGGGTGAATGCAGGTTCCCTAGTTTTATCTTTTGAATCGAGCAGATCTTCTAGATGATTGATGTCACTGAAGACACCGTAGCCGACACCATCTATTTCAACATAAGTTTCTGTCGTTGGAGCAATCAAACGAGCAGCGAGACCTTTTGCTGTCGCAAAAAACAAAGCGACGCCTAAGAGGCTCAAAAGAGATAGTGAGATATACCAAAGCTGACGATCGACAGTTCTAAGACGTCGCACAGATAGGCCTTTTCCCAGTAACACAGTGACAATCTTTACGTTTCATTTAAAGAATAACATAATCAAAGTCTCATCGCTATGACCTCTATTTCTATCTGTGCATCCAGTGGTAGGCGAGAAACTTCGACTGTGCTACGAGCTGGGTAGGGAGGTAAAAAGTACCCAGAGTAGATTTGGTTGACGAGTTGAAAGTGTGAAAGATCTCTGAGAAAAATAGTTGTTTTTATAATTTCCTGATAATTTGAAGAGGCCGCATGGAGAATGGCTCCGATATTTTCCATGACTTGTTTTGTTTGCATTTCGATGTCCCCCTCCACCATCTTTCCTGTCTTCGGGTCGATGGGGACTTGACCAGAAAGAACAAGGAAAGGTCCGGAGACTATCCCTTGGGAATAAGGGCCGATAGCCTGAGGAGCATTCTCCGTCTTAATTTGTGTCTTCGAGCTCACGATTCTCATCCCTTTTTAGCAAGGAGGGGTCGGGGGAAACTTTAGTGCCGGAGGGGCAGCGGGTTCCCCCGGGATAAGAGCCAAGTGTAAATCTTTAAGAACATGATCTGGAACCGGAGAAGGAGCTTCGGTGAGAGGACAAGTGGCTCTCTGTGTTTTTGGAAACGGGATGATTTCGCGTATAGCTTCCAGTCCAAGCAAGACCATAACAAATCGATCTAAACCGAAGGCTATCCCTCCGTGCGGAGGAGCCCCAAACTTTAAAGCTTCCAGTAAAAATCCGAATTTCTTTTCGGCATCTCCGAGGCTCATTCCTATGGCAGAAAAAATTTGCTTTTGGAGTTCTTGATTATGAATGCGGATGGATCCCCCACCGAGTTCATAGCCGTTGCAAACCAAGTCGTAAGCTTGAGCTCGTACTTTTCCTGGGTCACTTTTCAGAAGGGGGAGGTCCTCCAGGCGAGGGCTTGTAAAGGGATGATGCTTAGCTTTTAAAAACCCACTCTCTTCATCGACCTCGAAAGCAGGGAACTGAGTGATCCAGGTGAAGGCAAGTTGGTCTGCTTTATAGAGCCGGAGTTCTTTACCGAGAAGATTCCGGAGGGCTGACAAACTAGCTTTGATCGCCTCATAGGGACCTGCTTGCATGAAAACAGCATCACCTTCTTTTAATTCCAACTTGAGATCAAGTTCTGCGACTTGTTCTTTCGTGAGGAATTTCACGAGTGGCGACTCCCAGCTTTCAGCTCCTGCTCCTTGTCCTTTCTTCATCCAGATGAGGGGAGATACTTTGCCTTGCTTTGCAAGTTTTTCAAGTTCCTCCCTTCGTTTTCTACTCAGCTCCGCTGGGGCTTGTCTAACGATGATGGCATTGATAAGGGCGTCTGGAGAGCTTAGAGCCTCCACGAATGGCTTGAAAGAGGACTCGCGTAGCAAACTCGTGAGGTCGATAAGCTTGAGCTCGAATCGCAGGTCAGGTTTATCGCAACCGTAGTCTGTCATAGCTGTAGCGTAGGTCATATTTGGGATCTGATCGATGATTTTGGCATCGAAAAAACGGTTGACGATCTCTTTGACGATTTGGCTGAAAATCCGACGGATATCGTCTTCCTCTACAAACGAAAGCTCGCAGTCGATTTGGGTAAACTCGGGCTGTCTGTCGGCTCGGAAGTCTTCATCACGGAAGCATTTTACGATTTGGTAGTAGCGATCAAAGCCTGAAACCATGAGCAGCTGTTTGAAGAGCTGAGGGCTTTGGGGCAGTGCGTAGAATTGCCCGGGGTGGATCCGTGAAGGGACTAGAAACTCCCTGGCTCCCTCTGGGGTTGATTTGTAAAGAAATGGGGTCTCTATATCTAGGAAGCCGTGGGATTGTAAAACCTCTCGAGTGATGGCACTAAAACGCGAGCGTTGGAGAAGGTTTCTCTGTATGGAGTCTCGCCGCAGATCGAGGTATCGATGTTTGAGCCGTAGGCTCTCAGAGGCTTCCGTTTTATCTGTGATGGCGAAGGGGAGTGTCTCGCAACTGTTGAGGACGATCAGCTCTTCAGCTAAGACTTCAACTTCCCCTGTGTTCATCGATTTATTCGCCATTTCTGCAGGTCTTTTCCTCACAACTCCTCGTACGGAGACCACAGACTCTTGTTTGATAGCTTTCGCTGTTTCATAGAGTGAGGAATGAGTGGATTTGTCGATTAGGATCTGCGTTTTTCCATAACGATCTCTCAACACCAGAAAAATGAGATCGCCCAGGTCCCTGCTGTGAGCGATCCAGCCATTCAGGGTGACCTCGTTACCATCGAGTTGGGATCCAAGTTCACCACAGTGGTGAGATCTTTTCCAAGTTTTGACTTCTTTTTTAGCGGGTGGAAGAGATATCTCAACCATTTGGGTTCGTCTCCTGTCTGGAAAGAGCAAGGGCATCTTGCAGAAGTTTCTGGATGGATGTCTTATCGAGGCTGTCGTAGTAGCCTCGGATCTGAGCTTCTTGGTCGATAAGAACAAATCGAGTGGAGTGCAGGTCAGGCTCCTCTCCGGCTGCAAGCTTAAAAGTTTGAGTCGCTAAGCGGACGACTTCCTGCTTGTCCCCTGTCAGAAAAGACCAGCGAGCGGGGATGGCCTCATATTTTTCTGCATATTTCTTTAAAACAGCAGGCTGGTCGTAGCTAGGATCCATGCTTATGGAGATCAAACGAACGTTGGGGGGAGAGCTGAGAAGGCCGTCTTGCACCTGTTTCATGGCAACGGACATTTTTGGACAAGGTCCCATGCAGCGGGTGAAAAAAAAGTCAGCGATGCTCACCTTCCCTTGTAGATCCTTCAGAGAGTAAGGGGTGTCGTCTTGGTTTTTTAATATAAAGTCAGCGATGCTACCCAATTGCGGGAGCTCAGTCTGATCTCCTTGAGCCTTTGGATTTTTGTAGAAACGTTTGAGGAGTTCAGATCCCGCAAAAACACTGAGAATAAGGCTGACAAGTATCGAAAAGATCGGTTTGTTTTTCATGAAAAATTAAAATCTCCAAGAGTGAGCCCCTAGGCTTGATGGGGCTGTCGGACCAGAAAGCTGAAATCCAGACAGGGTCTTTGTCACAAACGCTCTGCGCATTCTAAAAAATAAAGGGATAGCTGGCAAATCTTCAATGTACTCCTG
>JAGNWK010000011.1 GCA_017985985.1 Oligoflexales bacterium | reverse complement strand
CTACTCCTCGTCGGAAAGGGACCTGCCGATAACGACCTCCTCACTAAATCAGCTCAGGCTAACGATTTTTGGGTCCATGTGGTCACAGGCTCCGGCTCCCATGTTCTCGTCCCCAAACGAATCCTGGCTCTGGGAAAGAATGAAACGCTAGCCCCATCTGTCCAAAGAGAGGCGGCTATCCTAGCTGTCCATTTTTCAAAGCTCCGAGCCAATCGATCGGGAGAAGTTTACTTCACAGAAAGACGCTTTTTGAAAAAGAAAAAAGGCATGGCTGACGGACTTTGGTCGGTAGAAAAATCTAAAAATTTTCATGTCGATTATGAAGAGGATGAGCTTAAGAAACTCCTGAGCTCTACCGGAGAAAGTGGTAAAAGTTCTGTAGAGTGATATGCTTTAATAAAGCGATATCAAATCGCAAAAAATAGGGAGGTCGCATGAGGGGAGGGAACGGCCCTCGCACAAGAAACCTCCTTGCTGGAACAAGCTTTTTGAGGGCCAATATGAGTAAAGAAAACCAGCAATTTGATCTTATCGTCATTGGAAGCGGACCCGGTGGAGAAGGTGCAGCTATCCAGGCGGCAAAGGGTGGACTGCGGGTTGCCTTGATTGAAAAGAATATGCAGTTAGGGGGAAATTGCACCCATCTGGGTACTATCCCCTCAAAAGCTCTCCGTCACATGGCACAAAAGCTCACATCTTTTCAGAACGATCCTCTTTTTGCTCCGATGATGACGCAAAGAGTTCCCTTTCATGAAATGATGGATCACTCCCGAGACATCATCTCCAAGCAAGTGCAAGTCAGAAGCAATCATTACCTTCGTAATGACATAGAAATTCTTCATGGGCATGCTCGAATCGTCGACCCTCATACGGTCGTCGTTGATAAAGGGATCGGACTCATCGACCGTCTCAGCACCAAATATATCATCATTGCCACCGGCTCAAGACCATTTCATCCACCTGACATCGACTTCTCTCACCCCAGAGTCTTTGACTCAGATAGTATCCTCGATCTTCGAGATAGTCCCAAAATCATCACTGTCTATGGAGCAGGCGTCGTAGGTTGTGAATACACCAGCATCTTCCGCTCCCTCGGCAAAAAAGTAAATTTGATCAACACCAGAGCAAAACTTCTGAGCTTCCTCGATGATGAAATTATTGATGCACTCTCTTATCATCTGAGAGACCAGGGTGTTGTGATCCGACACAACGAGATGTACGACATTGTGGAGACACACGACGATCACGTCGTCATGACGCTAAAGTCAGGGAAGAAAATAAAAACAGATGCGCTCCTCTTTGCCATTGGGAGAATCGGCAACAGCAAAGAGCTTGGGCTTGAAGACCTCCAAATCGAAACCAGTGAACGAGGTTATATCCTCGTCAATGAAAAATACCAAACGTCTATCCCCAACATTTTTGCAGTGGGAGACGTCACCGGATTTCCATCCCTAGCTAGTGCAGCTTATGACCAGGGTCGCTTTGCCTCCCTGAATATTCTCAATCCAAAAGAAAACACAGCTCTCCAGGATATGCCTCTTGGCATCTACACGAGCCCTGAGATCTCCTGTATGGGGAAAACCGAGCAAGAATTGACAGCAGCTAAAGTCCCCTATGAAGTTGGACATGCCCATTTCCGACATTTAGCTCGTGCCCAAATCACAGGTGAGACGGTCGGGATGCTGAAGATTCTCTTCCACCGAGAAGATCTGTCTATTCTGGGCATTCACTGCTTCGGGCAAAACGCTACTGAGATTGTCCACATCGGTCAACCCATCCTCCTCCAAAAAGGTCCGGGTAACACACTTAAATATTTTGCAAATACCACCTTCAACTACCCCACCATGGCAGAAGCCTATCGTGTAGCAGCTCTGAACGGACTCAACCGGGTCTATTCAACATGAAAAGATAAGTTCAGCCTAGAACGGCTCCCTTCTCCATCCAAAAAAACTAATATTATCTCCTACATTCATATTTTTTAAGTGAGTTCCTTGACTCTGCTTAAAAATTAGATAGTATGGCGAGGTCTACATTCTTGGAATACATAACATGTACGTTTTATCCTACAAATTAAATCTCAAGGATCTTTGCTGTATCTCAGCAAAGATAACGAATGCTACCCGCGAGCTAAGTCTAGGCTAGCATCACAACACTCCCATTACTTACAGCTAATTGGATTTAACTTCTTCCTACAAGGAAGGTATATAACTATGTATGCAAGATTTCATGACTGCTTAGAGCAACACAAATACCCAGTTGCAAAAGCCATCCGCAACCATTTCTATTTAATACCCAGGCGATTATTCTTCCCAATAGCAATTGCTAAATTCACCTTTTCGAGAAAGAAGGCTAAAGCGTAAAAAGGAATCAACCTCTAAAGGCAAGATTGCTTCGTCGCCTACAGCTCCTCGCAATGACGAAATCGGAACCTCGTCATTGCGAGCCAACCTGTCTAAGTATTCATGGCTGGCCTCGTCATTGCGAGCCAACCTGTCTAAGTATTCATGGCTGGCCTCGTCATTGCGAGCGCAGCGAAGCAATCTCTGTGACATTGAGGGTCAGCTGATCTCATGCGTAAGATCAGTGATGAATACAGAGCATAAGACCTACAGCTAGCAATCTCCTATCTGCCTAATATTTAATCATACCGCGATTGCCAATTTTTTTATCAGTCGGTAAAATAGACATACTCAACATAAGTTTCCAAACTTTAACGGCTAGGAGTCAAGTCATGGCTTGGAACTTGAATCACTTCAAGAAAACTCTTCTCATCCTATTTCTCCTCGGTCCCTCCCTCCTGATGGCGGGAACAACCCAAAACTCTGAAGACTTCGTTTTGAAAATAAAAAATAATTTCCATATGAAAGACTTTAAGAGTTCCCTTGAAAACAAACTTCACGTCAAATTGATGGACCAACACGAAGAGGCCAGACTTTTTCTGATAAAAAAGCCAAAGGACATGACTCTCTCCACCTTAACGACAAAACTGGCAGCTATCTCAGGTTTTGAATACCTCGTCCCCAACGTGAAATTTCGTATGGTGAGCTCTCTCAGCGACCCCCTCTACTCCCAGCAATGGGCGATGGAAAAAATCGCTACGGAGAAAGCATGGGATCTTGAAACCAACAAAGAGCCCATCGTAGTGGCGGTAATCGATACCGGTGTCGATTACAGGCACCAAGATCTCAAAGATCAAATGCTCCGAGACAGCTCCGGAGAGCTCGTTGGTTGGAATTTTTTTGACAATAATAAAGATCCTATCGATGTCACTTCTTCTGCCAACCCAGGGCATGGGACGCACTGTTCCGGTATCATCGCTGCTGTTGCTAACAACTCTATGGGTGTCGCAGGCGTAGCTCAAAATGTTCGACTGATGCCTTTGCGCTTCATCGGGGCAGACGGTTCTGGCGATCTTATGAATGCTATCAAAGCGATCGACTTTGCCATTAGCCACCACGCAGACATTATCAGTGCAAGCTGGGGCGCCACCGTTCCCCGAGATCAAGTGAAACCTCTATTGGAAGCTATAGAAAGGGCTAAAGAAAAAGGAATTTTCTTCGTAGCAGCTGCTGCCAATGATGGTGCTTCCAATGACAAAACAGAAGTTTATCCGGCAAACGCAGGCTTTGATAACATGATTAGCGTTGCCGCTTCTGATAAAGACGATAAAAAACCAAGTTGGTCCAACTTCGGTCGTTACACGGTCGATCTCTCTTCTCCAGGAGCCGACATCCTCAGCACCCTACCAAGCGACAAATATGGCAAACTTTCTGGAACTTCAATGGCTACTCCGCTAGTTGCAGGACTAGCCGCTCTTTTACTGGGACAAGCACGGAGCCAAGGTAAAAACTATTCTGCTTCTGAGATCAAGGCCATCATGCAATCCAGCGGATCTCTCGTAGATATCGAGACAGCTTGTGGTTGCCGGATCGCAGCGGACGGAGCCATGTCTTCTCTTGTAGGAAACAAACTCGTTCTCGTACCTAATGCGTTCTCCATCGAGCCCGGGGATCAAAAAGCCTTTCATGCCATCGGAGGACATGGTTCTTTCCGCTTCTCTTCTTCTGACGATAAAATCGCCAGTGTAACAGCTGACGGAGCTCTTAAAGCGATAGCTGACGGAGAAGTCACCGTGAAAGTTGTGGACGGAGATGGTCATGAAGCTCTGAGTCGAAGTATCCATGTTGGGAAAAAGCCAGCAAGCGGAGGTGGTGGTGGTGGCACTATGGAATGCCCCCTTCCTAACCCCCAACTTTGCGACTTGATGTGCGTCATCATGCCTAGCCTACCTTGGTGCAAAAAATAATTGCTCCGTCCCCAAACTCTAGGCAAGGAGGGATCAGTTCCTCAGCTCCGTCCTAAACCTTCTAAACCTTGGCGTCCTAATAAACCTTGTCTACTTATGAACAAGTTCATAACCATGACGTGCAAACCAACGACGTTCTAAGCTCCTCAGCTCCGTCCTAAACCTTGTCGTTGCGTCGGATGTCTCTGATAAGAGGTAACCCCGCTGAGCAAGAGTAGAGATTCCTGCAGACATCACAGCGACCCCAACAGCCCCAAGGACTCCTCCAACAATCCCTTGTTTTAAGGATGTTCCTTTTTGATCTGCCCATTGCCTTGCAAGATCTTCACTTTCCTTCTTGTCCCCTTGCACCGATGCTATTCTTTGTTGGAGTTGATCGTGCTTCGCAGCCTTATCTGCTGCATGCGCGACCTCTATCGGGGCAAGCGCTCTCTTATAAGCATCCTCTGCATCTTGTTTTCTAACTTCCAGCGCTGCTTGATGCACAGCCAAACCTTGCTTTCTGATACCCTCGCTTGTTTCGCCTGCTTTCGAGCGGGCTAAGTCTTCTTCAGCTTTGACATAGGCTGCCCTCTGCTCCGCGGCTCTAGCTCCAGACTCTGCTTGTGCTGCCGCATTCTCCTCTAATTTAGCTTGTATGGTCCTGACGATGCCTTGTATTTTGTTCAGCTCTCCCTCTGCCTCCATCCTCAGCCTTTGCATTCCTGTTAAGTTCTCACCCACCCGCACCAAATCCTCATCTGCAAACCTTGCCATTTTCTCAGCACTGGAATGAGCTTCCTTCGCAGCGTCCAGCTCCAACACTGCCATTTCCTTTGCTTGCTCGTAGGCCTCTCGGAGACGAGTTTCCTCAGTTTGTGCAGCAGTGAAGGCGCCTAAAACACGCTTGTATTCCGCCTCCTCTCGCTGTAAAGCTTGAACGTCTTCAGACTTAGGCTTGCTAAACCAACCCTTTTGTCCTTCCACTACTTTCCTTGCCGCACCCTCTCTCTCCATCGGTCCATGAATTTGTCCACGAAGAGCCCTCGCCCTCTCCGCAGCCTCTGTAGCAGCCTTAGCCTCTTTAGGAGCTTCTAAATTGCGAGAAGCTGCTAATGATCGCTCTGTCGCCTCTTGTAAAGCAGCAAGGGCTTTTTCTCGCACCTCTTTTTGCACATGATGCTTCGCTGTCAGTTCTCTGACACTAACCTCCCTATCAGCTAGCTCTGCTGTCAACCGAATGAGTTCTTGAGCTAATTTCAAACTCTGTTCTGTAAATTGTGTACGAATCGTACCAAGTGAGGTCAGTTCAACCTGCATAGCTTCTATTGTTGCCCGAAGCCTCGCAGAAAATTCAGTCCTCTGCGCAGAGTCAGCCCTAACCCGATCATAGACAGTCTCTACTTCTCGCAGGGCTGTTTCCGCAGCAGCTAATTCTGCTGGGGGGGCTGCTGCTACTTTTATTTGTTCTAGCCTTGCTTTTTCCTCTGCCATTTCTACTTCTTTTTGGCGAATAAACGCCTTCTCCTCAGCCTCAACCCTGCTAACAGCGGCCATCCATATTTGCTTTTGTTCTGCACTTGTTTTTTGATCAGCCTGCACCAGCCGCCTGACCAGAACTAAGTAATAGGTGCCGATAGAGATAAGAGATACAGCAGCAAGAAGATTGACTCCTCCCATAGCCACCATCATAGCGGGAAGTGCTGCGGACTCTCGTTCTGCCAGCAGAGGGAACCACATAGCTCCCCCTGTCATCGTAGAGCCCTCACCTGCTGGTCCTTCTGCTTTTGACAAACCCTTCCCCTCTGGAGAGTTCAGAGCCAGAGCCCCCAGTGCTGCTGCTTCTGCTCCATGTTGAGTGATATCATCAGTAAGCTTTGCTAAGTCCTTCGTCATAGGGATGGTCGAGTTGGATTTTTTAGGGCCTTCCCCTTCATGAAGGCTCGCATTATAGCGATTCACTGCAGCACTCAAATCCTGCGCCATTTTTGCACTTGAATCGTCTTCTGGATTGGTATCCGCGACAAGATCACTAGCTGGGGAAACGACACGATTCGTCAAAGGTTTACTGTCGTTTGGCTTGGGAACTTTTTTATGGATACAGGAACCTAAAATGACTAGAAAGATAAATCCTTGCAAAAACAACATGCACCTATAACTCTTTTTCACGGACATCCTTTCTATAGGTCTGAACAGGACCTTTTTATTATTTTCCCTAAAGATGCTTCCCCTCTTTAGAGATTCTATCCCTTATCACTGCAAAGAAGAGGAATTGAGTGCGATCCAATAGGCTTTGGTTTTTTTATCCAAAAAAGCCAAAGATCTTGCTTCTATCATCGCTTTATCACCCCCGATCGTTTTGAGCGCATAAAGAATACTATTCTTCTCCGATGGATTTTTTGAGCTTACTCTGTCTCTATATTGATCTATCAGCAGGCGAAGAATCTTATCTGTCGGTTTACCTTCATACGTTTTGCCAAGAACTTTGGTGGTTTCTACACGCACAGCCAGAGCTCTGTCCTTCAAACCCTCTTTCATAAGAGCTGAACACCAAGAAGACAGATTATTCTGACAGCTCTTCACCCAGGCGAGCCTCCAAGTCCAGTGCCATGCTTTAAGGTGAGGACTAGAAGACTTCTGATGCTCAAGCCAAATCTTTTCCTTCGATTCTGCATTTTGCTTAAAGAAATTTTTCCACACTTCCACTTCTGGTTCCAGTTTTTTATGGATTGCATTTATGTCAAAAGGGGAAGCTCCAACTGTTTTAGACAAAATGATCATAAGAAAAGTAAAAGTAAGTTTTTGCCAGATCTTGAAAAATTTCATCCTCACCTCCCAGAAATTTTATAAAACCTTAAAAAATAGAAATTTACACCGTCTTTCTCAAGTTTTATGAAGTGAACCCGATAGTTTCTGCGGTATTTGGATGACTTCCATCGAATTCTTCAAAAAGTTCATACCCGAGGTACTTTATGCAAGACAAGATTTGGTATCTGTATCAAAACGGCAAGCAAGAGGGTCCCTATCCCGTAGAGTTCTTAGTTGAACTCCACCATAAAACGATGCTTTCACAATCTTGCTATCTTTTCAAGACGGGATGGAAAGAGTGGAGGCCTATAGAAGACTGTCTAAGCGAGCTAGGTCCCAAAGAAAATCTTATTTCGATACCTCCCCCTCCTCCCGTCCTTCTTGAAAAAAGAAGAAGAGAGGCTCCTCGAGCCACTGTTGCGGGAGAGATCATCGTCCACAACGATAAAGATCTGCTGAAGGGAACTGCTGCCAATATCTCAGCTACTGGGCTTTTTGTATCCACTAAGGAGGAAATTTTTAAGATTGGTGAAAAGATTAAAATCACCTGCAAGATCAAAGAATTGCCTGAACCATTCAAAGCTCAAGCTACCGTCATTCGCTACTCAAAAGACAGAGAAGATCATACCGGATACGGCCTCGTATTTGAGGGTTTAAATCCTCAAATCAAACATAAGATTGAAGAACTCATCCAATTCATCAACAGAAAAAAGGCTGCATCGTGAGCACAAAAGAACTAGCTCCAAAAAACTGGAGATCCATTCAAAGCATAAAAGATGCCGTCCACCTTTGTGACGAGGCTGTGCTCATCAGCTGGGCTCATGTGACAAAGTTGAAGAAAGTACTCACAAAAGATGAGCAGACTTATCTTTTATGCTATCTTGTTAAGAAATTTAATGAAAAAATCAAAGACCGGCTTTTCTGTGAAATCACGATTGAAAGTCTTCTCGTTTTTTTATCTAAATGCATCAATAAAGAAGTGATCTCAGAGCTGGTGCCCATCCTTTTCAAGGAGCAGCAGATTGTTCTGCCCATTAAAACAATTCTGGAAATTTCATTAACAGCCAACTTGTCTGAAAAACCCCATTCTGACGAATTGAGAGAGACTGCTGTGAAATTGATCTGTGAGATTGGCAAATATGCTTTTGACCTAAATAAGACCCACGAAGATAAGAATTCTAAAAAAGAACTTGCTGAAGTTTTATCTCACATCCAAACCTATCTTTTATCTGTAGCGAATCAGAACAGCCCCACACTCAGACTCTGCCTTTTTCATTATTTTGGATACACCAACATCCACAGAGAAAGCTATGAGGCATTTGACAAAATCATGAGCCGGTTTGGGTTTACCGTCTTGGACTCCGTCTTCCTCATGTTATTTAAGAAGAAAACAGAATTGCCTGCTCGAGCTTTTCTGCTAGAAAATCTTGTCTTTGTACTTAAATTGGAAGGCGAAAACCAACTTGTTTTCCATGAAACCCTAAGGCACTATCTCCTCAAGAAACCAGAACAATTTCTCATGTTCCTACAGATATTTAATGAAAAAATAATTGGAAGCCCTGAACTTAGTTCCGACATTAAAAGACCTTATCTGCAACATCTAGCTGCACTTTTCAAAGTAGCCAGTGAGGTCCATCACCAAGATATTGGCTCACAGATACTTCAATTTATCCTGAAGGTCAAAGATCCCTATCAGAAAGACATCTTCTCAAAAATTCTGCAAGATCAGGACATCATGGATGAGTTCAAATATATGTTAGAAAGCACCCTAAATGATCCCGATCTTGAACTATCCATCCCTACTTTTTTACAGAAAAACAAACTGCTCAAAAAAATACCAGCAGCCTTAAATCCTCTTAAATTTGGTATTCTTAGCCAAATAGAAGCTTTAAGTTAGCTGATGGTACCCCAAGTAAAAAATGAGAAATCAAAAAAGGCTACGTTCATAGGCATCCCATGCCAATTCTCTAAACGTCTGAGCGAGATAGAGAGGATTTTCTGAACTGTAGATAGATGGACCAGCTAACATGATATCTGATTGCAGTTGCGAAAAAACAAAATCTGGATGGGAGTGGACAGAGGATGATTCAAGAGTTGTTTCTGGATACATAGAAATGAGATGAGAATTCATCAATCTTTTTCTGGTGATAAAACCCACTATAAAACCGACGTTTTGACAAGCAGTCTCCGCAAGTTTTTCCTGCAAAAGTGTATCAAAAAAGCTAGATTTTGCGGGTGTATCGTCCGACAAAAAGACACCACGTTCATCTACCCCTTTAAGATTCCCAGATAAAGTATCAAACGTCTCTAGACTTGCCATAGCATGGACACTGACCAGTTCAGCCCATGAAGAAATCTTATAGGGACCTCCATGATATTGATGGAGAAGAGTCTGGCCACTTTCAGAAAGTTTTCTATCCTCCAAAATAACAAACTCGTGCCGCTGCGCAATTTCTGCCAGTTTCAAGCCTATCGAAGGATCATACTCTTCGAGAACGTCCACATGCGTTTTAAGCATGCAAATATGTGGGCCTATTTTTTCTGCAAGATCGAGCCATAATTCTTTTTGAGGGAGATCTAAAGATAAAGCTAAATTAGTTTTTTTCCTGGCCATCAAACGGAGAATCTTGCTTGCCAGAGGATGAGCAATGTGTTGAGATCTCTCCGCATAGGACAGCCTTTTCGTCTCTAGTAGCTGCTGGCCCTGCGTCTGGCTAAGCTGAGCTGGCGGGACGATTGAGGGTGATGACATCTTTCTCATATTGCTCATAGTCTCTCCTTGTATGTTCATAAAAGATCGAAAAGAAAGATTGAAAATATGTTGGTAAAAAACAAAAACCTGATATCTGACAAAGCAAAAATCAGATCCTCTTTCCCTTTTTTTTTCCACGAAAAAACTAAAGATATCAGTTATTTAGATAACGCCTCTAGCACCCAAAAACCAAACTCTGTCATCGAACGCATCAGGCAGTGCTATGAGCATGAATATGCCAATGTTCATCGCGGCGTTTATGCGCTCTCCGAAGACCTCAGCACAGCATATGAAGACGTGCGCAAAAGAACTGCTGCTTTTCTTGGGCAAGGAGTTAGCGAAGACGAGATTATCTTCACATCAGGAACGACTCACGGCCATAACCTTATCGCCTACTCCTGGGTAGACAAGTTCCTAAAGCCTGGAGACGAAATCCTTCTACCTGTTAGCGAGCATCATTCCAATATTGTTCCTTGGGAGATTATAGCCAAAAAAAAAGGATTAAACTTAGTTTTTATTCCCCTCGACTCCCATTTTCGACTCGACCTTCACGTTTGTGAACGTCTCATGAGCAAACGAACGCGATTTTTAGCCTTTCAACACGTTTCAAACGTCTTAGGAACCATCAACCCTGCAAAAGAGCTCATCCAACTTGCAAAGCAAAAAGGAATTGTGACCCTAATCGACGGGGCTCAGGCCAGCCCACATTTTTCCTTTGACGTCAAAGACCTTGGCTGCGATTTCTATACCTTCAGCGCTCATAAGGTTTGTGGCCCAACCGGAGTGGGGATTCTCTATGGAAAAAGGGAAATCTTGGAAAGTATGCCGCCTTTTTTTGGCGGAGGAAACATGATTGAAAGCGTTTCGACAAGTGGTTCTAGCTGGAAACAGCCTCCGCATCGTTTCGAAGCAGGAACTCCTCATATCGCAGGTGTGATCGGCCTGGGGGCAAGTCTTGACTTCATCGACTCGCTCGATCGCAAAGCGCTGCTTGAACTCGACATCAAGTTGGGAGAAAGACTTCTCTCTCATTTAGAAAAAAACAAAAAAATAAGAACTTTTGTAAAAGAAAGAAACCAGTGGGTCGGGATCGTCTCCTTTTATCACGAAGACATTCATGGTCACGACCTAGCTGCCATCCTAAGCTCTCAAGGGGTCTGTGTAAGAGCAGGAAACCACTGCGCTCAACCCTTGCTTCATTTTTTACAGGCTCCCACTCTTACCCGGGTCTCTCCTTACATTTACAATACTGAAGACGAAATCGATAAGCTCGTGCTAGGCTTAGAAAAAGCTGAGACTATGTTTTCCTAAAGAGGATATTCGCCTCTTCTCCCTAACAAAGGTTTTAAAAGTGAAAGAAATAAATCCATTATTACAAAAGTCTTCATTGCCACTTTTTTCAAAAATACGAGCAGAACATATTAGTCCTGCTATCTCTGAACTATCGAAGCGCATCGAAACAAAATTAAAACAAATAGAGGAAGACCCGAGACAGCCATCCTGGGAAAATCTCATCGAAACCCTGATGAATATAGAAGAAGAATTCCATCAGATTTGGTCTCCCATCTCACACCTTCATAACGTAGCAGACCATGACGAATTCCGAAAATCATACCAAGCTATTTTACCGACGATAACCACTCTATCCCTTCGCATTCAACAGAGTCAGATTCTTTATAAAAAATGCAAAGATCTCTCTCATTCTTCTGAATCTAAAAATTTTCGAGAGGTTCAAATCAGGGTTTTGCAAGCCCGTATACTAGACGCGGAGCTCTCTGGCGTTCATCTTCCAGACGCTGAACAAAAAGCATTGAATGCCGTCATCACTCAGCTTCGAGAACTTGAGACCGAATTTTCCAATCATGTGCTAGACGCAAGCAAAGCCTTTCAACTCGTCCTCAAATCACCAGATGATCTTACAGGACTACCCCAGGACTATTTGGAGAGGGCTTCCCAGGCCTTTCACAACGCTTTTCCTGATAGAAAAGAAGAAAAATTCTACTTAATTACACTTGACGGGCCAAGCGTCATCCCCTTCCTAGAATACAGCGAACGTAGGGACCTTCGCGAAAAAGTTTACGTAGCTTACGTTACGAGAGCATTTGAAGGACCGTTTGATAACCAGAAAAGAATTGAACAGATCCTCAGTTTACGCCAAGACATGGCGCAGGCCTTAGGCTACAAAAATTATGCTGAGCTAAGTTTAGCGAAAAAAATGGTATCTAAACCCGACGAAGTCTTTGCTTTTTTAGAAGAACTTCGGCTGGCATCCTGGGAGAAAGCCAAGGAAGAGTTGAAAGAGCTCAAAGAATTTTCCCTTCGTCATGGTTTCCAAGAAGACCTGCAGCCGTATGACACAGCCTACTGGGTAAGGCGTCTCCAGGAACAGAAATTTGGCTTCAACAGTGAAGACCTGAAACCCTACTTTCCGATAGAAAAAGTCTTGCAAGGTTTATTTTCTCTTATTGAAAATCTATTTTCTATTCAAGTTCGCGCAGCAGACGGTGAGGCTGACGTTTGGCACGAAGATGTGAGGTTCTTTCGCTTTTTTGAAAAGGGCCAATCCATAGCAGCCTGTTATTTTGATCCTTACTCCAGGCCAGAGAATAAAAAATCTGGAGCATGGATGGATGACTGTATTCAGAGAAGAAAAAAAGACGGCACCCTTACACTTCCCGTTGCCCACCTGGTTTGCAACTTTACGAGACCCTCTCAAAATACACCCTCTCTACTTACCTTTGCAGATGTGGAAACTCTTTTTCACGAATTCGGGCATGGTCTGCAGCACATGTTAACAAGGGTTGATGAAAGTGCTGCTTCGGGCATTCAAGGGATTGAGTGGGATGCTGTCGAACTACCAAGTCAATTCATGGAGTTCTGGTGCTACGATAGAGCTACATTGATGGGGATGACAGAACATTTTCAGACAAAAGCTTGCTTACCTGAAGCACTGTATCAAAATTTACAAGCCTCTAAAAATTACCGCGCAGCCTCTCAAATGCTTCGCCAACTGCAGTTTGCTTTGCTCGACATGAACCTCCATGCTCGTTTTGATCCTAAAACAAAGGAGAGCTTCTGGACCGTCCAACAAACTGTTATCAAAGCAACCTCTGTCCTTCCTCCCTTTGCACGGGATCGTTCTCTCTGTAGCTTCAATCATATCTTCGCTGGTGGTTATGCAGCAGGTTACTACAGTTACAAATGGGCTGAAGTCCTCAGTGCAGACGCTTTCTCTGCCTTTGAAGAAGCTGGCCTTGAAAATCGAGATCAAATTTTCAAACTTGGCAAACTCTTTCGAGATACGATTCTTGCGAGCGGTGGCGGACGACACCCTGCTCTTGTCTTCAAGGATTTTCGAGGACGAGCTCCATCGACAGAATCTTTGTTAAAACTAAGTGGCCTCCTCTAGGAACCATCCACAAGTCGTATAGGTTCCTAGTTTATTCACTCCTCTGTAACTTATCTGTTGAGGGAGGAAAAACTTTCCTCCCTCAACATTTTTTATAAGCAAATGAATTTAAGATACTTTCTTCGCTAGCCTTCTTTCTCCGGTCTCGAGCCCCTATCATTATCCACAGTAAGTCTCGACACACTGTCATCTGCGCCTCTTTATTTTTGTTGTTGCATGTTTTGTTGTAACAAAAAAGCGGCCAAGCTTGTTGCAAGGAGAGGGCCGGGGAAACTTTGCAGGTGGTTCCCCACCAAATGAGTCGCTGTAATTAGATCTCAAAAATTAAGGAGTTCGACATGAAAGCTGGTCTTTGGAAGGGAGCTTGGATAGTTCTCGGTATAATGTCTTCCACGTTTGCCCAAGGGCTTGAAATTCGGAATTTGGACAAACCTCATATTCCGAATCAAGTGATCATTAAACTGAAACCCTCTGTTCAAAACACAGGGGTATCGGCTCTCTACAAAATGGGAGCGCGCACAGAGCATAGGTTTAAATCTGGTGCCATGCTCATGACGTTTGAAAAGAATGCTTTGCCCAAAGTTTTGGTCGATACTGTACAATCTCTATCTGATGACAACCTTATTGAATATGCGGAAGCCAATACCATTCTGACCATGTATGGCAAAACACCCAATGACCCCCGTTACCTTGAAAGTTACGGGCTGCACAATACGGGAGCTAATGCTGGCACTGCCGGAGCGGATATCCATGCTCCTGAAGCCTGGGACATCAGCACAGGCAATAAAAGCGTTGTCGTTGGCATCATTGATACAGGGGTTGACTACAAGCATCCAGACCTAGCTGATAACTACTGGACAAATCAAGGCGAAAGCGGCCTTGACACACAGGGTAGAGATAAAAAAACAAACGGTATCGATGATGATGGAAACGGTTATATCGATGACTGGAGAGGTTGGGACTTTGTCAATAAAGACAACGATCCTATGGATGACAATATGCACGGCAGTCATTGTGCAGGGGTCATCGGAGCTAAAGGCAATAATGGGATTGGAACTAGTGGTGTGAACTGGGATGTATCCTATGTTGGCCTTAAATTCCTCTCTGGACAAGGTTCCGGTGCCCTAGCAGACGCCATAGAGGCCATCGAATACGCAACAAAGATGGGCTTTACGATGACCAGCAACAGTTGGGGTGGGGGAGGATTTTCCCAGGCTCTAGAAGACGCTATCCGAGCCGCTAACGCGAAAGGTGTTCTTTTCATTGCAGCAGCTGGCAATGAAAGTGCCGACAATGATAAGAACCCGGATTACCCGGCCTCCTACCCCGTCGATAACATCATAGCTGTCGCTGCGACAGATAAAAACGACAGACTCGCTTCTTTCTCAAACTATGGCAAAAGAACAGTTCATGTTGCCGCTCCAGGGGTCGATATTTTATCAACCGTACCTAACAACGCCTATAAAACGCTCAGCGGCACCTCGATGGCAACCCCTTTTGTGTCTGGCTTAGCAGCCCTGATCAAGGCAAAATTCCCCAACTATACAAGCGCTCGCATCAAAGAAAAAATCTTACGCTCTGTTGATCCTATCCCTGCTCTCATTCAGAAAACAATAACGGGTGGAAGAATCAATGCCTACAGAGCACTGGATGAAGATGTGACCCCTCCAGGAGTCGTAAAAGACATAAGCATCGTAGAAAAAAGCAGTAGTTCCTTAACTCTGAGTTGGACAGTCTCGGGAGATGACACTGCGCAAGGTCGAGTCCACCATTTTGAAGTGAAAATATCTCCTACCCTTATCAACTCAGAAGAAACCTGGAACAGCGCCAGTAAAACTGAAGTCTCCGCAGTAGCAGGACAAACCAACCTATATAAAATTGTGAATCTCCCACTTGGCTATAAAGGCTACTTGGCAGTTCGCTCCTTTAATCATGCAGGTAGCATGAGTGGGCTTTCTGCATCGGTCGCTTTCGAGCTCGGTGGCGTCAAAGTTCTATCTCTCAACAAAGCTGACAGTTTGGCAGGAACACGCAGAAATTTGCCTTGGGGCATTCAAAAAATTGGAACAAACAACGTCTTCTCTGATAGCCCTAATGGCTTCTACTATGACTATCAGAACCTTTTCCTTGAACTGCCAGAATACTCATTCCAGAGCTCAAATCTTATGATGAGTTTTGAAACCATCTATGATCTGGAAGAAGGTTATGACTTTGCCTATGCTGAAATTTCTGTCGATTCCGGTTTGAACTGGACCCCACTCTGGGGTGCAACCGGTAAATCAGAATGGAGAGAGATCATGGTTGATCTGAGTAAATATCTCAAGTCGCCATCTCGCTTCCGCATCCGCTTCCGCATCATCAGCGATGAAATGATCACACGTGATGGGATACTTATCGATAATATCAAAATTATCGGCGTTAACTGATCTCTCTTCTTTAAAGAGGGCGTCCCCCTCTTTAAATCTCCTCCCTCATTCTTTCTTGATCCTCACAAAAAAGATAAGCATCTAAAACCATAAGATATTAAATCTTATTTTTATAGCTTTATCAAAATCATCCGACATAGCAGCAAGTCCGGTTTCTTCCTTTGAAGAGGAGCTTCTCCATGCAGGTAGGCACACTCATAGCTCGACCAGATCAGTATTCCCATTTTGGCCGTTTGCGTGATACATATGGCAACCAATACACGGTTGAATCAAGTCAAATCCCACAGGGGAGTGACGTCGGAGATAAATTAGCGTATAAAGTCGAGATATGGGGAAATGAAAGTGGCATAGCCTATAATTTGGAAGAACCGTGAAGTCGATGTCCGATCATCTTACGAGTGTTCAGAAAAGAATTTACTCCTCTTGCTCTCGTTCTTATCGAGAGCCCACTCACATAGAACTTATCGCTGTCAGCAAGGGCCAAACTGTAGAAAAAATCCGAAGTCTCTATGACTTAGGGGTCAAAACATTTGGTGAAAACTATGTACAAGAACTTTGTGAGAAAGCAGGCCAACTGGCTGATTTGGAACTCCGATGGGTATTTTTAGGCCGCATCCAAAGTAATAAAATAAAAAAAATGATGCCATTCCTAGCAGAAATTCAAAGTGTTTCTTCCATCGAACACGCCCTTCTCATCGATAAAGAAGCCGCTAAACTAAGAAAAGCTGACTTCTCCATCTATATTCTCGTCAATGCCGGGGATGAAGCCCAAAAAGATGGAGTGCGTCTGCAGGACCTAGAATCTTTTTTTGATGAGATCCGTAAAAAATGCGCCCAGCTTCGCATCAGAGGAATCATGTCGATCCCCCCCCTAGAGATGGAGGAAGAAGCTCGGGATAAGCTCTACTCCCGACTCAGAAAAGAAGCTGGGCGGATTGGAGAAGGGAGACTCTCCCTTGGTATGTCTTCCGATTTGGAGCTAGCGATCAAACATGGATCTGATACACTAAGGATCGGTACAGACCTGTTTGGGATAAGACATAAAAAGTGATAAAATAAATCATCAAACAAATCAGCAAAAAGAAAGCATAGTATGCTTGCGAGTGCGTTATACGGTGCAGCCCACGTCGTCAACATTATTTTAAATTTAGCAACTCTCATAGTTGTTCTCTCTGTCGGAATCAGTTGGTTCCAGGCTGATCCCCGGAATCCGTATGTTCGGATGGTGCGGTCCATGACTGAGCCCATCTACAGACCCATCCGAAGATGGACAGCTAAAATTACTGGTCCGTTTGATCTCGCTCCTCTCGTACTTATGCTAGTCATTGTTTTTTTAGAAAAAGCAGTCCCGACCTATCTCATGTCTCTTTATTGGCAGATGAAATAAACTTCTTAACCCTTCAGTGTTGTGAAGCAAGAAGGGGCCTGGGGGAAACTGCGAATTTTTTCACAAGCCCTCTTCCTTGCAAAAGCGGAGTGAACATTGGACAAAAAGAACCGCCAAGGTGGTTTTTCGAAAAGTCAGAGAATCTTTGTCAATAGAACCCTTAATTTTGGGAATATCAAAGTCGTCGGTTTTGATATGGACCATACCCTTGCCTCTTACAAACGTGAAACGTTTGAAGCTCTCGCTTTCAGAGAGACCCTCAAAAAGCTTGTTTCAGCAGGTTACCCTGAAGAATTGCTCCAGCTTGAATTTAAAGCAAATTTTCTGATCCGCGGCTTACTTGTTGATAGAAAACGTGGCAACTTGTTAAAAGTCGACATGCATAAATATGTGAAAGACGCCTACCATGGCTACAAAAGACTGAGCCGGGACGAGCGCCATACCCTTTACAATGCTCAAAGCTTTAAAGCTCAAGACTTTCTTTCTGTAGACACCTACTTTGCGCTCAGTGAAGTGCAGCTCTTCATCGAGCTTGTGCACTACATGGAATTAAACCCTGGGCGTATCCAAAAGGAATATGAAGAGATTTACGATGATCTTAGAAAGTTCATCGATCTCAGTCACCAAGACGGCACAATCAAAAGTGAGGTCCTTAGGCAGCCCGAAAAATACATCGTCCAAGATCGATTTTTACCGACAGCCTTAGTTCGTCTTAAGGATGCTGGCAAATCGATCTTTCTACTGACAAACTCAAATTACGAGTACACCAACCACATCATGAGCTTTGTTCTCGACAACGCCCATGAAGGTTTTCCTAGCTGGAGGGACTACATGGATTGGAGCATCGTCAGTGCTGCCAAACCAGGTTTCTTCGTGGGAACACAGCCCTTTCTCGAGGTGATCGAAAATCTCAATCTCACCAAAGCACATAGCGGCACCCTAGAAAAGGGCCTCATATACTGTGGTGGTAACGCCCAGCTCTTTGAAAATCTGACTCAGTTCAAAGGGGACGAAATCCTTTACGTAGGAGACCACATCTACGGGGACATCCTACATTCCAAAGATAAAGTCAATTGGCGCACTATGCTCATCATCGAAGAACTCGAAGATGAAATCCCCAAATTAGAACAACTAAAGGGCGAACTCAAAAATATCTATGCAACCCTTGAACAAATAGAAGAGCTTGATGAACGACTTCAAAGGCTCAGATCTAAAATGGCCGCCAATAAGAGACAAATCCAAAAATCTGCCGATAAAAAAGAAGCTCAAATTCGTTATTTGCTATCAGAAAATGTAAAACTGCAGCAGATCTTTGATGAGAAAAAATTAGAATTGAAAAATCTAGATCTGCATACCAAGCATTTGATAGAACTGCGTGAAGCTAAAATTCACTCTGTTTGGGGAGAGCTTATGAAGGTAGGGCTTGAGCGAAGCCGTTTTGCAAAACAAGTGAGCTCCTACGCCTGCCTCTATTCCTCTCGCGTCTCTAATTTACGATTTTACAGCCCCTACAAGAAATTCATATCTTTCCTGGAAGTCCTCGCCCACGAAAGCTAGCCCTACATAAGAAGGCAAGGAGGGGGCTTTTGGGGGAAACCTTGCCCTGAGCCCGTTCGACTCCGCTCAAAGCAGGCTCCGTCGAATGGGTGCGCAGCTGGTTCCCCCAGAAAAAAGCCCCCCAGAAAACCACTACCATTTAGCATCTGTCACACGACAGACGTTTTTCCTCAAGAAGGGATACTTAGGGGATCTCTCTACTTTACAAAGCTCAACAGCCTTCCACTGATCATATTCTGCCTTTGGCAATTTTCCCCAGTACTTTACATAGTTCACAATAAAGGACTCCACCCAAGGTCGGCCCCGGGACAGAACATAACCTATGTGACCACCATCAGGCATGAGGTAAGATGAAACATAAGATTTCTGCTTTTGAGTCTTTATATAATCCACCGTGACTGCAGGGCTGACAACAGGATCATCTTCTGAATGAATCCAGAGCATCGGCTTTTTCATCTGAGTCCAAAAGGGAGGCAGAGTGAAAAGTTTGGAATATTGTTCGACATTCAAAATTTCTTCAACATGACCCAAAGGGTTCTTCTTATCTGGGAGATGCCCTCTTTCAAAGTGATGGGAATGCTCTATGAAATAGTGATAGGCAGGAGGTGCAAATAACTCCTTAAGAACATCTTGAAAGTGAGCTCCTCCCATAAACCACTGGAAATCTTTATTCGTATACTTTTGAAAAACTGGCATAGCTTGATCATAGATAGGCTTAAGAATATGCCTGGCTAGCATATTTCCAAACCCAGGTTTCGTCCTCATTTGTTTCATCCCCTCTAAGCGATGAGCTGGGGATGACCAAGCCATAAACGAACCATCGACAACATTCGTATGGAGTAAAGAATCAAAATAACTCGCATGAGCTGCATCGTTTCCTCCTAGGCTTATACCAACAACGTGAAGTTCAGAAATTTTTTCAGAGTAGGTTTCCTTCAACTGTTGGAGGAATAAATAAAGATTCCAACCAGCCTGATACCCGGAGAAAAAAAGCGTATCATTCCTGATAATCCATTCAGGAGAAGTTCCATTCTCCACCATAACGACGCCCCACCCCTGATTGACGACAAGAGGAACGGCATAATAATAGAATGCACTCATTTCAAGATTGGAGCCAAGCCCTCCCACAAACACAACCGTAGGTCGACCTTCTTTTGCCAGTTTGGAGTAATACTCGGTCCTAAAGCCCTCTTTATTGATCATGATCGATTTAGTAAACCCGTATTGCTGAGCTTTTACCTCAGACATATGGACCAGATTAGAAACAGTTGTGCTGATGATAGCAGGCCAGTGAAAAAGATTTTCACGACCCATCTCTGGCTTTTTGAGAATTTCAGTAAGAAATTCAGACTGCGAACGACTATCTGTTTCCCACCTGTATTCTCTCCCTGCTTTGCCAGCTGCAAAGATCGAGCTTGAAAGAAGCAGACTAAGTAGAAGTAGAGGTTCGAGGCTCAATTGTAAGCCAAACCGTCTTAAAAATCTCATAACTCTCGTCACCAAAAGCATGGCGTTTCCTCCTGACACGACCGCTGTCTCGTGAGTGCATGACGACTCCACAAGGCCCATCTCCAAGCGTGAGCTCTCCAACACGTCCTCTCTGCTTGCTGAGCAGCTAGTCCGTATGAGAAACACTCCACTCAAGCTTTGGCTTGATCGTAGACTCGTGTTTCGAAATGAATCATCAAATTTTTTTAATTGAGGTCTCTATATCAGAGATACAAAGTTTTATAAGGTTAAGTCAATGAATTTAAAAAAAATTTAACAAAGACAGATCGTGCATTGCTTTCATATTTAGAAAAAAAATCAATTTGACTTCTTTGTTCCAGACACTTAGCTTTATCCCCCTCCCAAGCGTGTGAGAAGCCATTCTCCCAAACTTGTGTTAACAACACCGTAAGCACACTAACTCAATAGTTAGGGAAACTATGAAGAGCAGGAACCTAAAAAAAGGCTCTTTGAAGCCAGCCGAGTCCTATCAAGACAAACTAAAGGCGAGCTTGCACGTTCTCGTTGTCGGTTTCGCTCTTTTTTCGATGTTTTTTGGCTCAGGGAATCTCATCTATCCGTTGACCGTCGGTCAGAACCTCAATCAAAGCATGTTCCTCTATGGTCTCCTTGGATTCTTGCTGACAGCTGTTCTTGTCCCATTTTCTGGGACTTTGACCATGGTTTTATTTGATGGAAACTACAATTCCTTGCTCCATTACTTTGGAAAAAAATTTGGAATCCTGATCACCTTTATCGTTCTTCTCTTCTGGATCCCACTCGGTTCAGGCCCTCGTTGCATCACCGTTTCTCACGCAGCTTTTAAGACGGCCAGTCTCCATACCGGGTTCCCTGAAGTCCCCCTTTGGCTATTTAGCCTCATATACAGCCTCTTGATCTACTGGCTGAGCTTCAAAAAGAGTAGGATTCTTGACATCATAGGGGGACTACTCACCCCTTTTCTTCTTATCTCACTCCTCATCACCATCTACTTAGGTCTCCAAGGTGACCCCTCCCCACTCCCCAGCATAGCCACAAGTCTGCAAGCTGCTTCTCACCCTTCCTTTGCCTTCTCCCTTGGCCTCCAGGAGGGTTACTACACTATGGATCTTATCTCTTCCCTGTTCTTTTCATCCACTGTCATTGGCATCCTGAAAAGACAGGCTAAGAAAAAACATCCAGAGACACATCCGAACATACGCAGCTCAGCCTATCTGTGGGAGGCCGCACGAGCTAGTGTGATTGGGGTTGGAATCTTAACCCTTGTTTATATTGGTTTAATCAAGCTTGCCATCCAACACTCGGAAGTCTTGCTTACGGCAAACGTACCAAAGGAAGCTATGATTTCTTACCTAGCCATAAAAATTCTTGGATTCCCCATGGCTGGCTTCACCCTGTCAGCAATCATCCTCGCTTGCTTGACAACATCTATCGCCCTTTGCGCTGTCTTCAGTGAATTTCTTCAACTTTATATCTTTAAACACTCCAGTTATCGAACTTGCTTACTGTTCAGCACCAGTATTGTTTTTGCTGTTTCAACTCAAGGTTTCAGTTTAATATCAAGTATTTCGACCCCTGTGTTCCAGATCCTCTACCCCTTTCTCATCCTTTTAATCCTCATTGTTGTCCCTATCGAGCTCTATAGGCGACGTCAAAAAAGTTCTGCTCAAAGCAGGCGTTTTTAGTTGACCAGACCAGAGCATTCATAAACAATGCTTTTTTGGAACCAATCCCTAGCTTAGAATCGAAGATCTAAATCAATGCCTTCATTTTTCATGAAAACATTTGCTAGAAGTTCACTCTTTTTTTGGCTTGCTTTTTTATCCCTTACAGCCTTTTCCGAAGACAAGCTCACTATCCTGTCCCCTCACCGACAATCTATGCAGGACGAGTACATCTCCCGTTTCAAAAAACATTATCTCGAACAATTTAAGACCGAGATCAATGTCGACTGGCTTGACCAAGGCGGTTCTGAAAATGATATGAAGTTTATTTTTCAGAAGTACAAACTCAACCCAGCAAGCTGTGGAGTCGACATATTCTGGGGCGGTGGGGATATGAATTTTCAAATCCTTAACCAGAGTCAACTTCTGGAGCCAAAGACCCTAAGCGCCCAACTTCAAAGCGAAATCCCAAGAACCCTCCTAGGGGCCCCTCTCCACAGTGAGAATAACACCTGGCACGCGACAGCTCTTTCCTCTTTTGGAATCTTCTATAACAAAAGAATTTTCCAAATCATGAAGTGGCAGGAACCTAAAACCTGGGAAGACCTGGCTAATCCTGCTTTTGTAAACATGATCTCGCTCACAGATCTGCGGAGGTCCTCAACCACTCTGATCATCAACCTCACCATACTACAGTCTCTTGGCTGGAAGGATGGCTGGAGGTTTCTGACCCTGATGGCCGCCAACGCTAAGTCTTTTTCCATGTCGAGCTCTGACCCGATCAAAAGTGTTGTTGAAGGTGATGTCGCCATTACGACAGCTGTCGACTACTTCGCTTATGCTAAAATTCTCGTATTGGGTGAAAAAAACCTGGGTTTTGTCCTCCCGGAAGGAAAAACTGTCTTTAATGCAGACCCTGTCGCTATCTTAAAAGGAGCTTCCAATCGCAAAGAGGCGGATAGATTTATAGACTTCCTCCTCAGCGTCGATGGGCAGAGATTGCAGATTCTCTCTAAAGGGGCCCCCCAAGGCCCTATCCACTCTGACATCGCACGCATGTCCATTAATGCTCTGGCCTATGAAAACCTTGGCAACCGTAAGATAGACGTCCTCAATCCCTTCAAACTTCCGCACAATCCGTTCCACATAGAAGCAGAAAAGATCACGAAGATGAGAAAAGTCTTCAGCGACCTGGTGGGAGCTATCCACATCGACACCCACAAAGAATTGAAAGCAGCCTGGAACCTCATTCTTAAAAGCAAAGACCGCGAAAAGGCGACCGCCGCCCTCACCGAACCCATGATCACAGAACAAGAATTCTTCCGCCTCACCTCAAGCTGGGACGACTCTCTTGTTCGAAATCGTATGATCAACGAATGGGTGAGCAAGGCTAAAGCCCACTACTCAAAAGCTGCTAGCATGTAACCCCTTGCCTTCCAGAGCCCAAGTTAATACACTGTAATTATTAGCTTTATTAGAAGAGAAGGGTTTGAGGTGTTTGCTACAAGCCGAGTGGAGTCCTTCATGGAACGTGTACAGCAGTGCTTATCCCAGTATCAAAAAGGGTCGACTCTTCCTGGGCCTCTCTACCACCACCGTGACGCCTTTGAATTCGATGTCGATAAAATTTTTCGGCGACAATGGTTTTATGCAGCGACCGTCTGCGATGTGCGTGAGTCCGGTGACTTTTATGTGGTCGACCTGCATAACGATTCGATTGTGATCGTTCGAGACGATGAAGACAGGGTGCGTGCTTTTCATAATGTCTGCCGGCATCGCGGCGCACGTATGTTTAACACCCAGCGAGGGCACGTCGCGAAGATGCTCTGCCCCTACCACGGCTGGACCTACGACCTCGATGGCAGACTGATACACGCCTCCTCCATGGGTGACAAACCCCTGGACCCTTGTGTCTTTGGACTCAAACCTGTGCACTGCCGGATCATTGCTGGTTTGATTTTTCTCTGTCTGGCAGAGGAGGCCCCAGCATCTATTGAACGAGCCACTGAAGATCTTTCTCCCTATGTACAGGTTTATCAACTCGACAAACTCAAGATAGCCGCTGAGATCGATATTGTAGATGAGGGCAATTGGAAACTCGTGATGGAAAATAACAGGGAGTGCTATCACTGCGAAGCCAATCACCCTGAACTGCTGGTCGGTCTACACGCCTACGGCTTTGGTTTTGGTTTAACGGAAGATGACACCCCAGCTCAAGACAGAAGCTTCGGTGAACTTCTGAAAAAAAGACGTGCTGAGTGGGAAGCCTGTGGACTCCCCCATGAATTGATCGAGTTCCCCGATGGCCTGTGGTACCGCACAACACGTTTACCTCTTGCCAACAATGCTAATTCTCTGACCATGAGTGGCCTACCTGCTTGTAAAAAGTTATTACATGCTTTCACTCAACCCGATGAGAGTGACCTCTCGCTGTGGACACATCCTAATTCGTGGCACCATTTTATGAGTGATCATGTCGTGACATTTCGAGTGCTTCCCCTCGCTGAGAATAGGACCCTTGTCACGACGAAATGGCTAGTTCATGAAGATGCTGTCGAAGGTGTAGATTATGACGTCGACACCCTCACCCATGTTTGGAAGTCGACAAATGCTCAAGATAAACGCTTAGTCGAACTGGCTCATCGCGGCACCTTGTCTCCTGCCTACACACCGGGACTCTACTCCACGGAGACCGAAGACTTGGTTGTCAATTTTGTCGACTGGTATGTTCGTCAAGCCAGTCTTCAATAATGATCAGATTTACAATACACCGAGATTTCTTTATCTTTTTCTCCCCAACGTTGACCCGAATAGTCGTGATTTTGAATCAGTAAGCGCATCTACCATGACCACCCTCGCAAGAATATGGAAATTTGCTATCGTCCTCGATAAGAAAAAGCTCGTCATGAGGGCGGCATCAAAGAACGACTTCCAAGAACAAAAAGAATTAGATCCTAATACCACACGCAGACCCGATAGTGCTCCGAGGAGGCCTATACAGGATGTAAAGACCGCACCGCCACGACTACACCCCTAAAGTGAGCGGTTCAGGTCTTTTGAACTTAGACGCAAGGAGGGGCCCCATCATAGAATGGCAAGGAGGGGTCTGGGCAAACTTTAGCACCGGAGGGGCAGCTGGTTCCCCAGAAAAAGATTCTAAGGATAAGTGGTTTGATCATAAACAAAGATCTGACCGACAGAACTGTTCCTCTGCCCCTTGCGAATCAAGAGTAGGCTCCCTCTGGGATAGCAGATCTTTGCTTGTTTCACTGCGTTTGAGATGAACTTGCTAGTCTAGAATCTCACCAAGTCTTTCGATCATGCTGTCCGTAATTCCCACATGTGTCACCATTCGTACTGAATACGGACCGAATTTAATGGCAAGCACGCCAAGATCTTTCAAGTTCTGAATGAGATGATCGACTGGATAATTTTTGTGAACTTGAAAGATAATGATGTTCGTATCGACTGGCAATATCTCTTCGACATAGGCTAAGGGCTCAAGTATCTTTTCGATGTCTTTTGCTCTCCTATGATCGTCTTTAAGACGTTCTACGTGATGATGCAAAGCATAGATACCAGCTGCGGCAAGATGTCCTGCCTGTCTCATGCCACCACCCATCAATTTCCGTAATCGTTGTGCTCGATGGATATCCTCAGCACTTCCGATGAGAGCAGACCCAACGGGTGCACCCAAACCTTTAGAAAGACAAATAGAGATGGTATCAAAATGCTTGGCGTACTCCTTGTAATTCTTTCGTGTTTCTACTAGGGCATTGAACACACGCGCCCCATCGAGATGAAAGGCTAGTTGATGTTTTTGGCAGACCTCTTTCATCCTCTCTATCTCAGCAAAATCATAAATAGCTCCGCCCCACGATTCGTTGTGTCTTCTATGCAGACGAGTCGAGTGACGGGGGCAACTGATGAGATCCCTTTCTCCCATTTTAAATATATCAAGATTCTTGTTTAAGTGAGGATTAAAGGTTAATATTCTGACAATAGTTTATTTGAGAGCAGTTATGAAAAGATCAAGTATGACGTTAGCTAAGAGTTTTATAAAAAAATATCCATTTTTTGCAAAAATCATTGATCTTGCTGAACAACTTCTTCATCCTCAAAAAATTATAATTTTTGGTTCACGAGCTAGGGGAGATCACCAAAGCACATCTGACTTTGATCTTGCTTTTGATTTTCCTCCTACCAGTGATGCAGAATGGGGACATTTTTGTACGACGATGGAAGAGGACATTCCTACGCTTGCTTCATTTGATCTTGTTAATATGCGTGAAGCTTCCTCAGAACTTATGGCTGCCATTCGAAAAGAAGGGATCATATTATATGAAAGAAAAGACAAAAAATAATTTACAAAAGGCCGCAGCCAAACTGAGAAAATTTCTTGAGAAGAAAAATCTTTCAGAGCTAGAACAAGCGGGTGTTATTCAAGCCTTTGAGTTTACCTACGAATTGTTATGGAAGGCTTTGAAGGAAAAAGCTGAAGAGGAAGGACTTTCTGCCCCTTCACCTCGCAGTGCGTTTAAAGCAGCTTTTCAATTACATATTGTAACAGATGAAAAACTTTTTCTTTCCATGATCGAGGATCGTAATCTTACTTGTCATACATACAATGAGACTCTTGCTCATCAGATCTTTTTGCGGATTCAAGATCGTTATGTATCGGCAATAGAAGCCGTTGTAAGCTCTATAATTTGAGAAAAAATCTAAGAACAAAGGAAACCATCCCTACTAACATGTGAGGCTATTCGAGATGCGTGACAAGGATACTCATCTGGGGCATGATTTAGGGACAGAGAGACCATTCCCCAATTACAAAAAAGTTAAAACAAAAGTTAGAAAGTCTCTTTCTCCAATTTCGGTTTCATAACTTATCCAGTATTTTACGTAATAACCACCAAACCAGCTTTTGTGAGAAAGGACTATGCTGGGTATAGCAAAGAGTGTACATCATGACAGAACCTCGTCATTGCGAGCGCAGCGAAGCAATCTCCGTGTAAAGGCTAGATTGCTTCGTCGCCTAGGCTCCTCACAATGACGGGGAAGACAGCTCTCGCAATGACCCACAGGTTGAAGCGAAGCCGAGAATATCCTGGGTAAGCTCAGTCATCCGTATGAGGAGAGGATATGTCCACTCAAGTAGGCACAGATCTAAAGAAGGTCCCTTTTCAAAATATTTGGCAGGGCGGTCCGTCTTCTCTCGTCTGTACAGGTGTTCGTGATGAAACATCTGACGTCAAAACTTTTTTCCTGCGACCCAGTACAGCTTCCAGCTTTTCCTATTTACCAGGACAGTGGATATCTATCGGCATCGCAGGAGAAGCCGCTCCTTTAGAACGAATCTACACCTTATCCTCATCTCCCTCACGCCCAGATCTTGCTTCGATAACGGTCAAACGACAATCACAGGGTCTGATGTCTTCTCATCTGCATAAAACATTACGACCTGGTATGTTTCTGAATGCAAGTGCACCGGGAGGAGATTTTTCTTTTGTCCACGCTCCTCATGATCGATATGTCTTTTTATCAGGAGGAAGTGGGATTACTCCCCTGATGTCTATGAGCCGCTATATCTGTGACTTGAGATTAGACCATGATGTTCTTTTCATCCACTCTGCACGATCGCCAGAGGACATCATTTTTCGAAATGAAATCGATTTCTTATCTCGTCAACACCCTCACTTTGAGGTGCGCTACCTCTGTGACAAAATGGATGAACAACGAGCCTGGAGTGGACTCACTGGGTACGTCAATACAGACGTCCTACACAGGCTGGTCCCCGATCTAGAACAACGTGAAGTGTTCTGCTGTGGTCCCACCGCATACATGGCTAAGATACGAGATATTCTGGCAGCCTTGGGACATCCCATAGAACGCTATCATGAGGAAAGTTTTGGAGTGAGTGGCCCTCCTCCTCAGCAAGAAAATCCCTCAAATCATCAACAAACCTTCTCTGTATCCTTTCCGAAGATCAGTAAAACCATATCTTGCTCAACAGACCAGACCCTACTCAGTGCCATACGCAATGCAGGGATACCGATCTCCTTCTCCTGCCAAAAAGGTATTTGCGGAGCCTGCAGAACGAAGAAAATCTCCGGTTCGGTCGACATGCTACATCAAGGTGGTATACGTCCAAAAGACATTGAAAAAGGCTTCATCCTACCATGCTGCAGTCGTCCCCTCAGCCATGTCGCCCTTGAGATGTCCTGTTAAAAATAGGCCATTCCCTCTCCATAACGCCCTTTGACAGACTCCTCTATAATATGTATCATTCATACATACGAATATGCATGTTTAAGAGGAACCTTATGCGTACCACTTTGATTCTTAAAGATAGTTTAGTTAAAAAAGCAATGGAATTATCCTCGATAAAGGAGAAAACAGCCCTAGTCCATGCAGGACTGGAAGCACTGATAGCCCAATTGGCAAGACAACGACTTATAGCTCTGGGGGGATCTGATAAGACGGTGAAAGCCCCTAGTAGGCGAAGGAGTCGATGAATGATTATTGTAGATAGTTCTGTTTGGATTGCTCACTTAAAAAAAATGAATACAGGCTTAGTAAACCTCCTTCAAGATAACAATCTGTTGATTCATCCTTTTATTATCGGAGAATTAGCCTGTGGCAGTATGAAAAACAGAGAAGAGTTCTTGACTCTCTTAAGCCTCTTGCCCACTTGTTCCCAGGCATCCCATGATGAGGTGATGGGATTTATAGATAAAGAAAAAATTTATGGGAAAGGTATAGGCTGGGTCGACGCCAACCTACTCGTATCAGCCCGTTTGTCTAAAGGGAAAATTTGGACCTTGGACAAACGTCTTCAAGCTCTTTGTGTCAAGTTTCACCTATCTGTAACAGCACCGTAGAGTATTCAGATTACAAACCTGGTTCCTTCAAAATAAAAGCTGCACTATCATTAAGTCTTAACGTTATAGCTTGCACCAGTTTTAAGCTTGAATTTTCTAAACTTAAAATAAAACCTTCTGCATGCTCTGCACTGACAACATCACTACTTAGGTCATAAGCACCTTTCAAAAACTGACCTCTTTTATCTTCTGGTAAGCTTAACTGAAGTTTAGTTAAAGAAAAGAATATATTTCTTGCATCGTAGTTTAAGGAATTTGTAAGACTTAGTTGCTTCTCATTCGATGAAGAGCTTAGTCCCAGCCCACTTCTTGAAGTATAGGAAAACTTTTGCTCAACTTTGTTACCAAATGTTATGCGAGCCGATATCGTCAAGTGCGACGAAGAGTCCATTACTGGATAAACATCATCATATTCAACGGTAATAGATCCATCCCGAACAATAATTTTAGTGCTTAGTGCTCTCGGACTTTCAAGTCTTTCCCCAGATATGGACATAGCTGCAAAGTAGACTTCACCTCGTCCATTCTGCGTTATAGAATTGAATTCTAGACCTCTGCAAAAAGAAGGAGTCGATGAGACTCATTTCCCAGCACTGTAATCGACCATGAGTTCAGGTGAAACATGCGATCGGTACAGTTCTTTAACCATACCTATGCAGACAAAAACGAGTAGAAGTGAAAGCGGTAAAGCGGCACACACAGAACCGGCTTGAAGTGCAGAGATACCCCCACAGGCTAGGAGTATAGCAGCGACTGTTCCTTGCGCCAGTGTCCAGAACACACGTTGCCATAAAGGGGGAGTAGGATTTCCCGAAGTACTCAGCATAGCTGCCACCAAAGCCCCTGAATTAGACGACGTTATAAAAAAAGTAAGGACGACAAACATAGAAAGTAGAGAGCTTAAGGCGCTCCATGGGAACTGCTTGAGCATTAAAAATAAGGCCGTAGCTGTGTTGTTCTGAACAGCCTCACTCAGTCCACCAGATCCAAATAATTCGATCCATAAAGCTGTGTGTCCAAAAACAGAAAACCAAAATAGCGTCAAAAGACTGGGAACAACAAGAACTCCTAACACAAATTCCCGGAGGGTCCGTCCACGTGAAATACGAGCAATAAACATACCCACAAAAGGCGCCCATGTTATCCACCAGGCCCAATAAAACACCGTCCATTTATTTTGCCATGCTGTCGAACGATAAGTATCTGTCCAAAACATCGTCTCCGGTAAATGCTGAAGATAATATCCGAGACTCTCGATAGTCCCTCGCAAGATAAATAAAGTGGGACCGACACTCAGCACAAAGCCGACAAGAGTTAAGCCTAAAAAACTGTTCATCCCTGCAATCCAACGAATCCCTCGCTCGAGACCTGCCACTATCGACAGAACAGTCAGACTTGCCACACCGGAGATAAAAAGAATGTGCGTAAAAATAGACTCGGGAACTTGGAAGAGCTGATGCAGTCCTGTCGTGACTTGCATAGTTCCTAGAGCCAGAGATGTAGCAACCCCGAAGACAGAGGCAATCACAGCTGAAGCATCGACCACATTCCCAATCCAGCCATATATCCGCGTACCGAGCAGAGGCCAGAGCATGGAGCGCATGGTCAAGGGGAGTTTAAGTCGAAAAGAAAAATAAGCGAGACTAAGCCCGACAATGGCGTAGATGGCCCAGGCGTTCAGCCCCCAATGCACAAAGCAAATATTCATAGCCTGTTTTGCAGCCGCTATGGTTCGGGGATCTCCAACAGTTGGGAAATTAAAATGGAGAATGGGTTCAGCCACACTATAAAACATCAGCCCGATACCCATACCTGCAGCAAACAGCATGGATAGCCACGATCTGAAACTAAAGTCAGGATGAGCCTCATCCGGGCCAAGTTTTACGTTTGAGAAACGCCCCAGCCCAAGCCACAAAACGAAAGGTAAGAGAAGAGCAATCAGCAGGGTATAGGACCAGCCAAAGATGTGACTGAGCGTATTCTGTGCATTTTGGGCTATGGGGGCTAGCTCCGTCCCAGACCAGGCGGCAAAAACGGTGCAAATGATCACAAATCCAGCTGAACCTAAAAACACTGGTTTTGAAATCTTCGACTGCGCAACGACCTTGGACATTTGCACCATGAAAGATCTCCACACTTACAAAGTAGTGAGTCCTTGCTGCACGAGATCACCTAACGGCCTCGTTCCTCGGCCTTCAGCGTGGTGATGACAGCAATCGGGGGACACAGCCCGTCAAGATAAGCTATTATATAAATAAATTTAGATAGTTATATCAACAACTATCAGGGGGGGGAAGATTTAAAGAGGGGGGAACGCCCTCTTTAAAAAGAAAGAGGCATCGAGAAGAAGAGACTTTTGAGATAAGCCAATTCCGGCATGAGGGCCGGAATCGGATGATCAGGCCCCTGTTGATTTTCCATGACTAGTTTAGCAGATAAACCACTTGCCAGACCGGCTCTCTGAACAGTGCTGAGCAAAGTATCCTTCTTTAAATGGAAAGAGCAAGAAGAGGAGACGAGTACACCTCCTGGTTTTAAAAGCTTCAGAGCTAGGCTATTGCAACGCAGATAAGCTTGCAGTCCATTTTCGTAATCTTTCTTCCGTTTGATAAAGGCAGGTGGATCGAGAAGAATGACATCAAACGAGCGACGTTCCCTATTCAAAGCACCTAAAACGTCAAAGGCGTCCCCTTTCTCCGTACTGACCTTGCTAGAAAAATGATTCAGCTCAGCATTTAGTCTTACACCTTCTAGCGCCAGCTCCGAGCTATCAGTGCAGAGAACACTACTCGCCCCATGACGACAGGCCTGGATCCCCCAGGCTCCGAGATAAGAAAAAACATCCAAGACGGTCTTACCCTGCACAAAACAAGCTAGCTGAGCCCGTGCCATCCTATGATCATAAAACCAGCCGGTCTTCTGCCCTAGAAGCAGAGGCGTTTCAAAGCTTGTCTGATTCTCTTCTAAACGTGCCCACTGATTTTCCTTAAAATCACCATAGACAACGCCTTTTCTAGCTTCGAGACCTTCAAGTTCTCTCGTCGCTCCTTCACTTCGCTCTAAGATGACTCGCGGAGCAAATAATTCGATCAAGGCTTCCACAACCAGCGGTAGAAGTTTATCCATCCCAGCTGTGCTGCTCTGCAGAACAAAGAAATCCCCAAATCGATCTATAACCAGTCCGGGTAGTCCATCTCCTTCGCCATAAACAAGGCGATAGAAGGGTTTATTCTGAAAAAACTGATTTCTCAGCTGCAGAGCCTGACTCAGTTTCTGCACAAAAAATTGTCGGTCTATGCTTTTCAACTCACCTTGTTTTGAGGCAAGTTCAAGAAGTCTTGCTGCAATCAAGGTATGAGGATGAACATAGGCCAAACCGACAGCCTGACCCCTGGCGTCTTCTACCAAAACCAGCTCACCCGGACTGAATTTTGAGACAGGGCTTATCTTCGAATCAATTTCATTGCTATAAATCCAGAGGTGGCCCTGACGTAATCTTCTATCTTCTTTTTTTAACAAACGAATTTTTGGATAATCCATGAAACTTTCATTCTTCTCATAAAGGGGGGAGAATCCTATCTCATCCACATAAAAGGGGGGAGTATCCTAAAGAGGGGGGAACGCCCTCTTTAGAAAAAGTGCTAGGATTTTTGACTCAAGAGGCGTTCTTTAAGCTCCAGCCTATGTCGCCGTCTCTCCTTAGCGGCTTCATACCGTCTTTTTTCAGCTTCCGTCACAGGTAGAAGTGCTGGCATGGGACTTGGCTTCCCCTGCATGTCGAGACAGACCATCGTCAAGTAAGCACTGGCAGTATGATGGAAAGTCCTCTCCAGCGGATTTTCGGCTACGACCTTGACCCCGACCTCACAACTAGATCGAGCTACAAAATTCACACTCGCCTTGATGCTAATAACCGAGCCCAACTTGATGGGAGCCAGGAAGTTCATAGCATCAATAGAGGCTGTGACAACCACATTTCCACTGTGCCGCTGAGCACAGATAGCGGCAGCGATATCAATCCAGGAGAGAAGCACTCCCCCAAAGACATTGCCACACACATTGGTGTGCTGTGGAAGAACCATTTCCGTCATTTCGACGTGAGATTCTTCTACTTTTTTCGAGGCTGAGCTTTTTTCGTTTTGCGAATGAACTTTCATGCTATATTCCGCCCATGAGTAGTTCTAAGATTTATGTCATTGCAAGTCCTATTGGTAATCTAGAAGATCTAAGTCCCCGCGCCAAACGAATCCTTTTCGAGGTCGATTGGATTGCCTGTGAGGATACCAGACGTGCTCGAACCCTGCTCTCTCAGCTAGGCACGGAGAGCGAACGGGAAGCTAGCAAAAAGAACCAGCGTTTCATATCTTATTTTGATCCAGTCGAAGAAGCTCGGGCTGATCAGCTGATCAAGAGCATGCTGGAGGAGCCCCTAAGCCTAGCTCTTATCAGTGACGCCGGAACCCCCTGCCTGGCGGACCCAGGCTACAGATTGGTGCATCTAGCCAGAAAGATGGGCATCCCCGTTATCCCCATTCCTGGTCCTTCGGCCCTCACTTGCCTTGTCAGCGCCTCAGGCCTGCCTTCAGATAGAGTTTTATTTGTTGGATTCTTGCCTAGGAAAAAAGAAGAACTGAAAAAAGAATTCAGTTCCTGGAAAAGAGCTTCTGCCTCTATCGTCTGTCTCGAGTCCGCTACCAGACTGCTTGCCAGCCTCGAAGTTCTTCAAGAACTCTGCCCAGAGGCCCTCGTCTGTGTGGGACGCGAGATGACCAAAACTTACGAGGAGTTTATCACCGCAGGGATTGAAGATGTTCTCAGTTGGGCGAAAGGTCATGAGCACCTCAAGGGTGAGGTGAGCCTCATGATCTCTCTGCGCACTAAAGATTCAAAGGACAAGTCAGACGATATTCCTGAAGGGTGGGAAGAAAAAATTCAATTCCTGCTCAAAAAACGCCTTAGTGTTCGAGACATCACTGAATTCCTAAGTATCGAATCTTCCATCCCTCGAAAAACGATTTACAAGCTGACCCTCAACCAGTCTGAGAAATAGTATAATAATTTTTATCAGCTGATAAAATTCTGAAAATTTCATAAAGAGAACTTGAGCACGCCTAGGCTAGACACTATTTTTTAAACCATAAAGGATTGATCGTGTATTCACCTTTCCATTATTCTTTCCTCGTAAAAGATTTAGCATCAACTCGTGAGTTTTACGGCAAGATTCTTGCCTGCAAAGAAGGCCGAAGTAGCGAGACTTGGGTTGACTTCGATTTTTTTGGCCATCAAATTTCAGCTCATGTCCATCCCACTCAACTTGAACCTATTCCTTGTGGTAAAGTCGACAGAATTATTGTGCCTATTCCGCACTTCGGAGCCATCCTCCCCTGGGAGCAATTCCATGAACTCGCGACAAGACTCCAAACTAAAATTGACTTCATCATAAAACCACATGTTCGTTTTCAGGGTCAGGTCGGTGAACAAGCCACCATGTTTTTTAAAGATTTCAGCGGCAATGCATTAGAGTTTAAAAGCTTCAAAGCACCTGAAGCTATGTTTGCTGTTTAACAAGTTTCCTACAAAGATGGGATTGAAGGTTCTTGCAAGGAGGGGGTCTGGGGGAAACTGCACAGCGGGTTCCACCAGGAATGAATCAACTGGGTGAGGATGAGAAATGTCAAAAGCAGATATCGTTATCATTGGAGCTGGCGTTATCGGTTCTAGTGTTGCTTACCATCTCGCCTTAAAAGGTTATAAAAACATTCTTGTCATTGATAAAGGCCCAAGCCCAGGAGCAGGAAGCACTGGGAGGGCCGTCGGTGGATTTAGGTGTCAGTTCGGTACAGAAATCAATATACGTCTATCCCTCCTTGCCCGCCAAAAACTTCTTTGCTTCCAAGATGAACTCGGTATCGACTCCGGCTATAGGCCCTATGGCTATATGTTTCTTGCTCATCATGACTCTGCCTTGATCGATCTGCGTAAAACACTGCTTGTTCAACAAAAGCTCGGACTCACAGAAGCTCGAGAGATCAACACTCAAGATGCTCAAGATCTAAATCCTGCGATTTCGACAGAAGGTATTGTCGGTGGAGTCTTCTGTCCAAGTGATGGATTTATTCGTCCCCTCCAAATTCTAAAAGGCTACATGGAAGGCGCCAAACGTCTCGGTGTCCGTTTCGAATTTGGGATCGACTGCCAAGGATTAAAGACAAAAAAAATAAATCCCTCTCAATCAGAAATTAGCCATCTCTTAACCAACAAGGACTCCATTGCTACAGAACTCGTAATCAACGCAGCAGGAGCTTGGGCCAGTGAGATCACAAAAGATCTCGATTTACAACTTCCTGTGGAGGCTATTTCTCGTCAAGTGGCTGTTGTAGCTGAAGATCAGATCTTGCCAGAACAGATGCCTATGACGATTTTTGTCGAAGATGGTTTCCATTTTCGGGTACGAGACGGCAAAGTTCTTCTCATGATGCCCTCAGCACAGCAGTCCTCTGCGCCCCAAGTAGAGAGTTCCTGGATTCAACAAGTCAGTCAAAGAGCTAAACAACAAATACCTATTCTAAGAAAAAAGAATATCGATCATCATCAGTCTTGGGCTGGACTGTATGAAAGTTCTCCTGATAAACATGCGATCCTGGGGCAGGCAGCCCATGTGAAAAATCTTTACCTTGTCAACGGCTCCTCCGGACATGGAGTCATGCATTCCCCGGCTCTCGGTCAACTCCTCGCAGAACTTATTTGTGGTGAACAAACAAGCGTGGATATTCATGCCCTCCGCTCCTCCCGATTTGCCGAGAATGCCCCTAATCCATCTACTGATTTTTTATAAGGTCTTTTATGATTAAGCTGAAAGGAGTGGTGAAAAACTTTGGGGGGGTTAACCTGCTCAAAAATCTTAGTTTCACTGTCCAAAAAGGAGAACGGGTTAGCCTCCTTGGAACAGGTGGGTCTGGAAAATCAACGATTGTAAAAATCATCCTAGGTCTGACACAGCCCGATAAAGGGACTGTAGAACTTTTTGAAAACGATATGATCAACTGCTCTAGTTATGAACGAGAGCAGACTCTCAAGTCTGTGGGGGTAGCCTTCCAGCAAGGAGGTCTCTTTGATTTTATGACAGTTCGAGAGAATCTCCTCTTCGCTATGGAACACATGACTGATAAGAACAAGGAAGAGCAGGAAATAGCTGTAAAAAGTTTACTGGCTGCCGTCAAACTCCCAAATACAGCTGATATATTTCCCCACGAACTTTCTGGTGGAATGAAACGAAGAGTAGGGATAGCCAGAGCTCTTTGCACCCAACCGACAATTGCTATTTTTGATGAACCGACCTCAGGTCTCGACCCTGTAACTTCCACCGTGATCCTGAATATGATACTGGCTTTATCCTCAGCAAGTTCTGGTGTGAGCTCCTTGGTAGTCACATCAAACGTAGAGGTAGCCATTCGCTTTGCAGAGAGACTTCTCATTTTGAAAGATGGAGAAATCGTGGCTGATGGATCTTGGAAAAGCCTCCTCCTCGACGGATCGGACTGGGTGAAGCATATCCTGCAGACACGACTGATTGGGTTGGACATATCCTATGCTAAGGAGCTCTCCCTCCCTGAGTCCTTCATCAAAGAGCACTGGTCTTGATCTATACAACCGTATGAAATTGCTGTGTTTTTATAAAATTTTATACATTTTATCATGCTCACCCTTAAATCTTCCGAAACTAGCCCTGGGTTGCGGCTGTACATCTAACCTTGGGGGTCGAAGATGGGGATGAGATTTTTAGGGTTTTTTCGCATTTCTGAGACGTGTCATCTCTCTTACTCCATTATTATGCTTTTTTCTATTTCAATGCTTTCATGTAGCAGTCAACCCCGCGCAAACGAGGAAAAACCTCGAACCAAGGTGAGTAAAGCTACAATGAGTTCCGACTATGAGACAGAAGTAGGAACAGATCCCTCTACATCTGACAAAAAATCTGCAAGTGAAAGTCCAAATCCAAACACTTTAGTAGGTGATGACGTACAAGTTCAGCAAGAGGATAATGTGGTCTTTAGACTTCTCATCGCGCAAAACGATGCTATTAAGGTAGGAGTAAAGATAGATAGCCGATGGGATTACCCCATGTTGACAAGTTCTGGAACAGCTGCCAGTACACGGACCGGATCAGGCACATCAGTAACGACCGCAGCCACCACCTCAATCACGCTAAGCTCCTCTTCCATTTCCACAAACACAGGCTCTGGTTCCCGCAGTGGCTACGGTTTATCAGAAGATGGGGCTATAGCTCATTTTGATCTCACAAACGAAGGTTCCCCCCCTAGTTCTTCCGGTTCTGGTTCTTCATCTACTACGAAAAATTCAGCTACGAGTTCAGGATATTCCTTTATCAGGAAGAAAACAGCAGCAGAGTTGGGGATCACCCTAGATGCTATCAAAGATTTTTTTAGTCCAGGTCAGGCATCTTTTTTTACAGCATCAAAATTAAGCTCTGGGCTTTTTGTTGTCTTCTATGTAGACACCCAGAAGAAATTAAAATATATCAAGCAAAGTTCAGCGACAGAGAATCGATGGGACCCTGCATCCGAAGCGATTGCATCTGATGTAGGTCTGCTATTTTCTTACCGCAATGTTGAGAAGAAAATAGAAGTAGCCTTTCAAAATGTAGCCTTGACTGACGGTAAATCCTATAAAATGATCCTAAATATGGACTCTCCAATGACCTTTTCACAGCCAGTAGATCTTGGTTTCCGACTTGATAAACCCAATGACCCAGCAACGAGTGGTCAATACCGTCTTTTTATCACTCAAGTTGAGAAATCATACGGAGAAGACGGCATTCAGATAGTGACAACAAAAATATCTGAAGCAACAGAAGAAGAGTCCACCATGGATAAAATGCAAAAATTCTTCACAAATGATGCAAAAAATTTCTTCGTTAACGATGTGTATAAAACAGGTATGGAGAAGTACATTTACCAAGAAGGCATCATGAATTACGGCAAACAAGGCTATGATACTACCGTAAAAGGATCTGTTGACACATGGAACACGACCTCAAAAGGTGCTACTGACGTCTGGGATATTTACAAAAATGGGACTACTGATGCCTACAATCAATCTGAGGACGCCTATAACAACACTAACAACGCTGCTAACGACTCCTATAGCAATGCGGCCAGTGGGGCTAGCAATGCGGCCAGTGGGGCTAGCAATGCGGCCAGTGGGGCTAGCAATGCAGCCACGGGAGCAGGGAACACCGTTAAAGATTTGGGAAAATCTATAAGCTTTGGTCTCACAGACTCTTCTCAAACAAATACGCTCACAAACACTTCCAAAGCCAAATAATAATAAGTTTCGCAGAGCCTCGTCATTGCGAGCGATCCTCGTCACTGCGAGCGCAGCGAAGCAATCTCCGTATAAAGGCAAGATTGCTTCGTCGCCTACGGCTCCTCGCAATGACGAAACTGAAGGACAAAGTCAGCTACCACCTCTCTGTTTAATAGCCTTCATAAAACTTTCTTTTTCACCGAGCAAGGTGATTTTGGAATGCTTTAACTCTTCTTCTCTTTTTTTCTTGTATTTGAAACTGTCTGTAACAGCCTGTTCAAATACCTTAAATACTTCTTGATCATAGTCTGTTGGAGACAATTCTTGCATGGTAGCAAGAGCCTCTTCTGGAGAAAGTGCTTCCTTATAAACTCGCTTCATCAGCATAGCTGAGTAGACATCAGCAATCATAACCACACGAGCAAAATAATGAATCCCTTTGGGGTTCTCCTCAAATCGTCCTTTCTTTTTATGAGGGTATCCCCGCCCATCTAAGCGTTCATGATGTTCGAGAGCGACCTGAGCGACCTGAGAATCAAGGGGGGCTCCTCTTTGAATAGCCTTCAAGATTTCATCATGACCCAAGGCACTGTGCTGTTTCATGATTTCATACTCTTCAGGAGTAAACGCCTGTGGTTTATTCAGGATAGAGGGAGGGACACATGTTTTTCCAACATCATGAAATAGACCACCTAAAGCAAGATTTTCGAGATCTTTAGAGGACAAGTTTTTTGTTGCTTTATGTAAACTTGCTATCACTCCAGAAAACATAGCGACTGAGGCACTGTGATCATAAAGACTAGGATCGCAGATGATCATTCTGTTGAGTGTATTGACGACCACATCACTGTGGAGTTGTTGTTGCATCAGATGTGAAACTGCTTTCTTGGCTTTTTCGGCAACACCCACATTGATGCCACCTTTGACAATCATCTGACTAGCAGCACTGAGATCTGAAAAAATTCGCAGCGCATTTTCATCCACAGTTGGTTCTAGGTCGAGTAGAGACTTAATTTTTCTCTCTTGAACAAGATTCAGCAAGATCTCAAACTTAGGATAGTCTTTCGTGTGAACACAAATTTCAACATCTGAAAAAGAACTTTGCATAGCATTGGACATCTGCGACAGAAGTTCATGTGAATATTCAGACGGGCGCATAAACTCGATGATTTCTTCCCCGGCTCTAAAAAAAAGAGAGAAATCTATGCTGGGAATTTCAAAAAAATAATAAAAAAATTCGAAGCTAATAGGTCTGAATTTTTTCCATGTATCCTCAGACACAGGGACAATCTTGCAACGATTTCTTGTTTCATCGCGAATAAGAAAGCTGTGGAGACGGAGGTTTTTCACAATTCCCTCACGGAGGAAAATTTAAGAGGATGAATGATTACCCTTGGCTCCATCGGAATGTTTCTTGGGAATCTTTACAAGCTTTCTTCAGAAAAGAAACCTCGCAGACTCCTCTAAAAAATCAAGGAATAACAGGCTTCTAGAACGGCTTCCACACTCAATTCCTTCATACAGCGAAAATGCCCTCTAGGACAAACCTGGGGACCGTGAAGACTGCAGGGCCGACAGTCCAAGCCCTCCACTCCAAGGCTGATAGATTTATCGGCCAGAGGTCCAAAACCCATAGCAGGGGTCGTAGCCCCAAACAGGGCTACCGTAGGAACTTGGAACGCGGAGGCAAAGTGCAGGGGAGAACTGTCGTTGCTCACAAGAAGAGCCAGATTCGGGACAACTTTCCGCAGATCCCGTAAACTCGTCTTGCCTGCCAGGTTAAAGATCCTTTGCTTGACACTTTGCCCGACAAGCCCGGGCCCCACTCCTCCTGCGGAGAGACCTAGATTTGAAGGAACTGAAGGAGGATTCTGAAAGCTTTTCTCAACATAACTTTGAATCCTCTCCGTAAGAGTGGCTTCGTCTCGACTCCCTATAAGAACTAGTGCTGCCTGCGGTCCTGCCAGTTCTAGAATTTTGGCAGCTAAGACCTCAAAAGATTCTATAGGCCACCGCTTTGTCCCCCAGATGCTTCCAGGAGCAATCCCTATCAGGAGCCCCCCCTGCCTAAGAAAAGAAGCTAATTCCCCTTCCCAAGTCTGGGCTAGGGGGTCAAGTGCTAGTCTTAGCAAGTGTGGCCTCGACTTCACACTCTCTGATCTTGGCAAACCTAGAACTTCCAAAAGCAGAGCGATCCGGACAGCTTCATGAAAAACGGGGATCCTCATCACACGTTTTTTCAGAAAGAAAGAGAAACTACTCTCTTTGTAAGTCACAGCAGGATAACCCAGCAACAAGCTGAGAAGAGAAGAACGAGTGCTACGATGAGCTTGCAGGATGACTGCGTTGTCCTTGCACAAGCCTAGATCGCCTAACTTTTTTTTTAGATCTCTAGCCACTTGAAGAAAAGAAAACAGACCTTTCTTTTTTTCCAAACTATGAACGGAGGAAAGAAATGGACAATATCCTAAAAGATCTGCACCCGCCTTAGTGGTGATGAGATGCTGCTTAGATTCGGGGAATTTTTCAGCTGCAAGTTTTATCGCAGCAGTTGTGAGGACTACGTCTCCAATGAAGGCTGTCTGAACCCAAAGTATATGCTCAGGTGCTTCCATAAACATAGCCTTTGATTTCTTCGAGTACTTTGGAGAAAAGTGGCTGTTCTATCTCTATAAAATCTGAAATGGTCTGTGGATTGAGATCGACACAAGCACCTATTTCTTTTTTGATCTGATGAAGATGAGCACGTTCTTCTCTGATCAGAGAAGCCAAGCTCAAGTCTTGCTTCGCCTCCTTCAAGACCTGCTCATACAAGGGGTAGACGGACATAGCTCGCATTTCGATAGCATAGGTCGTCCCTAGATAAGAGGCTTGTTTTAACTTAGCCTCATGCAATCCTTTTTCTTCTCGACAGTAGCGGCTGATACCGAGATCCAAGAGATGAAGATAACGTAGTCCCACACGCCCCAGAATCATATTCGGACGTAGCAAAGCCTGTTTTTTACAAAACTGCTCTGCCTTTTTTTTAAAGAAATAGGCATGACGAAACTCTTCTGCTGCATGCTGAAGCAAAGAAGAAGAAAGATCTCGTCGGCTACCAAGATAGGCAGAGATCTTCTGTGCCCCTGCCAATTCGAGCTGACTCAGACTGTTCAACCAAGCCGCATGAACTTGTGGCTTCGATACCATCGAATGCAGAATGATTTTTAACTCTCTGGACGAGTCACTGCTAGGGTCGTTTCCACCCGTCTTTCCGACCCATGGTTGGTAAGAAACGTCCTCACTCTTGCAGCTGTTTTGTAAACTCGAGGATGTTTTCATAAACCATCTCCATATCTTCATCCGTACTGCAGTACGGTGGTAACACGTACAAAACATTTCCGAGGGGACGAAGGAGGAGCCCCCTGCTGATAAAAAATGTGTACATTTTGTCTTTCAGCTCGTTAAAGTACCCTGAACCCTTTTGTGTTTTAAACTCAAGAGCCAGGAGAGTGCCTATCTGCCTTATATCTTGAAAACACTCGTGTGACGAGGAACCCTTGATCTTCTCAACAAAAGCTTCATGAGCCCTTTGAATACTTCTGCGATTCTCTTGGCATTCTGAACTTTGTAAAAGTTCTAAACTAGCGAGCGCGGCAGCACAACCTAGGGGATTAGCTGTAAAAGTATGCCCATGATACAGAGTCTTCTTCGGGTCTGGTGAGAGGAACTCTTCAAAGATGGCACTGCTACAAGCTGTCACCCCCAGAGGCATCACCCCTCCTGTCAGTCCCTTGGAGAGACAGACTAGATCGGGTTTATTCTCCATATAATCGGAGGCAAACAGTCGTCCGCTGCGCCCAAATCCTGTCATCACTTCATCAGCGATACAGAGTACACCGTATTTTTTTGCCAAACCCAAGAGACTGTCTAACTCGCCAGCATCCTGGACCAGCATACCAGCTGCTCCCTGGATGAGGGGTTCATAAATAAAAGCAACGAGATCATCTCCCTCTTGCTCAAGAAGGGTCTTAAGTTGAGCATAGGACAGGCCCCTAACCTGTGTCAAAAGAGGAGGAGAAATCCAGCGCACTTCTGGGCAAAGGTGTCCATGGAACGGCTCGGTGAAGGCCCCCCTCTCACTGACAGACATAGCCCCAAATGTGTCGCCATGATAAGCGTTACGGAAGGCTATAAACTTCTTCCTTGCCTGCCCCCTGTTGGCCCCATACTGCAGAGAGATTTTAAGAGCTGTCTCAACGGCTGTGGAGCCGTTGTCTGAGTAAAAGATCTTCCCCATAGAACTGGGAAGAATGTTTAGCAAAGATTCCGCTAAATTTACAGCTGGCTCATGGGTGAAACCAGCAAACATCACATGATCGATACGCTTAAACTGCGCGTTGACAGCTTCGATGATCTTCGGATGACAGTGGCCATGAAGATTCGCCCACCAAGAGGAAATACCATCAAACAACTTCCGACCATCTGCCGTGTAGAGATAGGCCCCTTCTGCTTTTTCAATCACGAGAGGGACATGCTCTTGCTTATGCTGAGTAAAGGGGTGCCAAAGATATTGGCGATCTTTAGCGTTGATGCTATCCAAGAGATCACCTGACCGCCTTCGTTCCACTTCGGCGTGGTGATGACGGAGCTTGTCATCCTTGTCATCACCACGCCGAAGGCCGAGGGACGAGGCCGTTAGGCGGTCAGGTGATCTCTTGCGCAACATTGGTTTAGAATTCAAATCCAAGATAATTTCTCCCGTAAACTTTGTCTGCGTGCAGCGGCTAATTTAGACACAGTCGAGCGGTCCAGATTCTCTATACGAGGGATCTCACAGAGCACGGGCCCCTTATACTGAAGAAAACTCTTGATTTCAGCAGGAAATTCCCAGTTAAGGACAAAACCCAAAAAAGGAATGCCCCTTTTCTCCAGAGCCTCTAAAGTGAGACAGCTGTGATTGAGGCAACCCAGATAGGGCGTAACTACGATCAAACTAGGAATCTGCCACCGTCCGGCAAGATCTATAATGTTTTCTTTTTCGTTCAATGGAGCCAAGACTCCTCCCGCCCCTTCTATGACGAGTGGCCGATCTGTCTTCGGTAGAGAGAATGCATCGAGTTCAAGCGATAGACCTTCTGCCTTGGCGGCCCAATGTGGACTCTGGGGAAGCTCCAAACGGAAGGCTTCCTCAAAAATATGAGACTTATCTGACGTCAATGAGCGGACTGTTTGACTGTCCGAACTATCGAGATCCCCACATTGAATGGGCTTCCAATAATCGGCTTCCAAAGCCTCGGTCAGAATAGCCGAAACGATGGTTTTCCCGACTCCCGTGCTAATGCCCGTAATAAATATTTTTTTTTGTGAGGGGCCGTTCCCTCCCCTCACACTCCCCTCCCTACTAGAAGTCGCTCCCCTCACACTCCCCTCCCCACCAGACAAGAGGGGGGAGAATCCTAAAGAGGGGGGAACGCCCTCTTTAGAAGAATCTTCAATATTTTTTCCAAAATTTTTCAAATGGAAGCAGTCCTTTGATAAGTTCTTGTATCTCTTCTTTGGTATTAAAGGAATGAAGACACACTCGCAGCCTCTCCGTCCCTCTCTTCACGCTAGGAGAGTAGATGGGGAGTACCCCAAGACCATTTTGCTTCATAAGAGCAGCACACTCTTGCAAAGCCATGAGAGAGCTTTGATTCTGATCTCCGTCCCCAAACACAAATGCATAAATAGGGCTTTGCTGATCGAAAAATGCCCGAATTCCATGAGCACGGAGCTCTTTATGAAAGAATTGAATATTGTCGCTAAGCTGCTGATGGGAATTTGCATCCTCCTGAAGCAAACGAAAACTTTCCTGTGCTGAGATCCAAGAAGAAGGAGGTAAAGCCGTGGTATAGATCAGAGCTTGGCAGAAGTTGATCATGTAAGGAATCAAAGGCCCTCTCGCTAAAAGACAGGCTCCGTGACAGCCTAGAGCCTTGCCAAACGTAACGTTCAAGGCCAGAACTTTATCCTGTAAGCCAAGTTCGTAAACGAGGCCTCTGCGTGCCTGCCCCAAGGTCCCAACCGCATGTGCCTCATCGACAATCAAATGTGCCCTATATCGCTCACAGAGTTTTGAAATCTCAAGCAGCGGAGCAATGTCTCCATCCATAGAGTACAGCGACTCGACCACGACAAAGACCTGAGCCGAACTCAGTCGACCAAGTTTGTCTTCGAGATGTTTTAAGTCGTTATGGCGAAAAAAATAACTACTGGCTTTCGACAGCTGAGCGCCTGCACGAAAAGAGGCATGGATATTAGCGTCTATGAGCAGACAGTCCCCTCGTTGGGGGATCGTGGCAAGCAGACCAAGATTGAGATTGTATCCAGAATTAAAGAGCAGAGCTTTTTCAAAGCCAAAGAAAGAAGCTAACTCTTGCTCCAAAGCCAATGCCTGGGGATCGTTACCCGTCAAAAGACGAGAACCCGTCGCTCCGACAAGCCGACATCGACTGAGGGGAGAGTGTTCGAGACGGGCTAGTATATTTGCTTCTAAAAGAGGGGATCGAGCATAGCCCAGGTAGTCATTCGAGCAAAAATCAACGCGAAAATCTTTTAGATCTAAATTGCGTAACAGGGCTCCCTGTGACACCTTCCGCGAAAGCTCCTCCGCAAGACGTTCATAAAACAAAGGCTGTGGGCTGATTCCCAGCATCGATTCAGTGGAGGACAAGTTCTGCTTCGTTTTTCTTCTTGGATCGAAGCGGCGCTGATTTCGTAGGCTCTTCTTTTTTGTCGACAGTCTCTTTGACCTGTTCTTTCGCCACGACAGAAGAAGAGGGAACCAGTCCAAGCAGGTCGAACATCTCCATATCTTCATCACGACTGTTGTTCGGAGTCGTGAGAAGTTTGTCACCTATGAAAATAGAATTGGCCCCTGCCATGAAGCAGAGAGACTGGTCTTGCCAAGATCTCTGCACCCGACCAGCTGACAGACGAACATGCGATTTAGGAAGGACGATGCGAGCAGTCGCGATCATACGCACCAGATCCCAAATAGAGACATCATCGTCTTGGGGCTCTTCTGTATGAACATCTGAAGCCGAAGCAGATGTCTCTGCTAACTCATCATCTAACTTCTTCTTAGAGTTCCCAAGAGGGGTTCCTGTAACTTTCACGAGGGTGTTAATAGGCACAGATTCGGGGTGCTCTGGCAGCTGGGACAGAGTCAGCAGTAGCTGCAGTCTGTCGTCGATGGATTCCCCCAGTCCAAGAATGCCCCCACAACAGACGGTGATCCCAGCCTGACGGACATTTTCGAGTGTTTTTAGGCGTTCATCATAGCTGCGTGTGCTGATCACCTTCGAATAATGTTCTGAACTTGTATCGAGATTGTGATTATACGCATAAAGTCCTGCTGCTTTAAGACGCTGAGCCTGATCTGCAGTCAGCATCCCAAGGGTGCAGCAAACTTCCAACCCCATCGCGTTGACTTCCTTCACCATCTCAAGAACACGGTCAAACTGAGCATTGTCTTTCACTTCACGCCAGGCGGCCCCCAAACAGAGACGCGAGGCCTTCTGGGCTTTTGCCTCCTTGGCGATTTCTAGCACCTCGTCCACCTGCATAAGTGGGCTTCGCCCCACGCCGGTGTTGTAACGCGCCGCCTGTGGACAATACCCACAGTCTTCGGGACAGCCCCCTGTCTTGATCGAAACAAGCCGGCTGACTTGAACTTCTCTAGGATTAAAATGCTGGCGGTGAACCTTCGCTGCCTCAAAAACTAGCTCAAGGAAAGGTTTTTTATAGACAGCCTGTATTTCAAAGAGGGTCCAATGATGGCGTGACTGAGTCATAGGTATTCTTCATCCAGATTAGGAACTGATCTTGAGTTTGATCTAGGGCTAGAGCCTCAATGGAAGGCCTTATCATGAGTGGACAGAGAAATCAAACGAGGGGCGGTATCTCAGGTCAGCCGCCTCTGGGCAGCAACGGTCCAGCATGGAAGTTCTCCTCTGAACCCTTCTGTGCCAGATTTATTCTCTAACGTTACGCAGAGCTGCCTTTAAATCTAAAACCAATACCATCCCAAACTTTACAAACCACCGTCATCCCGAGCGAGTGAAGCGAGTCGAGGGATCTCGAATGGTATCGGGCAACTGAGATCCCTCGACTCGCTTCACTCGCTCGGGATGACAGACACATCTTGGAGATGCGTAACATCAGTTATTCTTTATTTTCAATAAGATTCATGGCGCTAGCCCAGTGCCTGAAATTGCTATTTCTCTTGTTTGGCTGCAGATAGTAGTCGAACTCCTAAGGCTTGTTCGAATTGTTTCATAGCCTCATCCCTTTGTTCATCGACTGCCAAAATAGCATCTACTTGTGAGGACATACTTTCAAAAAAGTCCTCTTCTTCCGCAAGACTCACCCCCCCCCCCGCTGCATCCGCCCCCGCACCGCCGCTACTCGACTACCCACAACGCCCGGACGAACCCCCCTCATCGCAAGGTCCCACTCCTCGAGAGACCAACCAGGAGGTACCACCCCCGGACCTACACCTACAAATGGTCTTGAGGGACCTCCTGGGGGTAGTGGACGTGTGGCTCCTCGCAATTGCCGTTCAAACTCTTCCTTTCTGGCCACGCCCGCTACGGCTTGTGCTGCTTGCCGAGAAAGGGCTGCCTTATTCTCTCCTTCTGCTTGTGAGGGCGGCGTCCTCCTCTTATCCCGCACCCTCTGGAGTGCTTCCCGTCGGCCCGCTTTTAAGGCAGCTTGCTTTGCTGCATCAGCAGCTTGCTTTGCTGCATCAGCAGCTTCCTCTGCTGCTTGTTTGAGTGTGGAAATAGTACTTTCTAGGTAGCTAATTTTATCCCTATTACTTATTTTTTCATCTAAATCTAATCCAACCATTCTTTTAACTAACAGCTTGTATATCCTTTGAAGACGTTCTATTTCGTCAGCTTCTCTTTGTGCTACGACGCGTGGATCAGTTGTTCCTGCTTGATAAGTTATTCGTGCAAACTCTCTTGCTTCCTCTGTTTGTAAAGCATCTCTACCTCGTTCTACATCTCTGACCAGTTTTTCTCTGGCTTGCAGATCTCTCTCCTTTTGTCTGAATATAGCTTCTAACTCTAGTCTCTCATCGGACTCGCTTGAATCCAGAGCTGCTCTTGCCGATACCTCATTGCCTTTATTCTTCTCAATCTCTTCTAGTGCTGACACAAACCCTCTCATAGCATCAGGGATATCACCTTTACCTCTACCATCTTCTAAAGCATCCACTAACGGCTTTAAGTTCACCTCTTTTTCGCTACGTACCAAATCTTCAATGTGTTTCATGATTCTTAGATAGTTCCTAAGGAGTCTTGTTTGATCTTTTTCTACACCCCTTTGCATTACCTCTATTATTTTAGAATAATCGACTATTTTCCCTTCTTCCGGAACAGTTCCATCGATCCTCTCACGCCATTCTTGAAACGATATGACAGTATTGGCCCATTCAGTCGGTCTCAACTTATCTTCTTCTTTAGACAAAAGTATAAGTTTCCCCTCTTTTTCTTCCAAATCTGCGGTGAGAACCGCAATTCTATCAGCTTTTACACCTTTAGCACCTCTCAGACTCTCCACCTCTTGTCGAATGAGTGCTATCTCATCTCTTAGTTTTTTTGTTACAAGTTGTGCTACTTCGACTTTTTTTTCTAATATTTTCTTTATTTTTCCCATACTTTCACCAATGGAATCCAGAAGTTTTTTTTCGATATCTCTCAACAACATAATTGCACGGATTTTTTCACCAGTAAGCCCAAAGCCATCACTCTTCGTTTCCTGATTAGGGTTCTGACCCGCCAATAGAAGAGCTAAATCATAAGTAAAATCACAAAATAAACTCAAAGGTACACTCTGAATATTAGCAATGAGTGCTGAGTTCTCTTTCTCAAGTTCAGGAGTTTTTTCTCGATGGCTCGTTAACTTTCGACGCAGTTGAAGACAGGACTCAGCACCTTGCGAGTCAAGCTGTGAGACTTTCATGGCAGATTCTACAAGATCGGCATCTTGCTTTTTCAGATTTTTGAGTGGAAACTCATTTTCTATACGACAAGCCCATACAGGTTCATCGGAGCACCAAGAGATCTGTGCAAGCAGATCCCTTCCATCTTTATTCATCGGTAAGGGGATAAAACCTGAGTCTAGAAAGAAGGCTCCTTTCCCAAGTGCTGTTTCTTCACAGCGCCCTTTTGTAGAAACTGGACAGATGTTTATTTTGTAATAACCTGCGAGATCTGCAAGACTCAAGCTTTCATCTTTGCTTGTTGATTTAATCTCAAATCCTGGAAGACCATCCACGTCTTGATTGTAAGTGAGAGCAAAGTTCGTTTTTTCCTTTTTTGCTAGTAAATTTGCCGAATCTGGAGCAGATCCAAAGCTACCCACCTGGCTCTGGTTAGTCCCTGAGACGTTCTCTTTTTTTCTGATAGCCCTGCATCCGAAAAAAACAAGAAACATGGATAAAACTGAGATGGATCTTGCAACATATATAAACATATATAACCTCATCAAGTTGATATCCACGGTTCCTGGTACGTGGTCCTTTATTCTTGCGTGCTATACGCATGCCCTTGGGTAAAGTTTTTTTGGGCGACCTCTTTCACCAGTGGTCATCACCTCTGAGCTAACTTTGAAGCTCCAAAGTTAGACCCGATAAACCTCGGAATTTTCTCTAACAACTTGAGATGAGACTTATGGTCATTCCTCCTCATCAGGCCCTTGTCCCCCTCTGTCTTTTAAGTTAAAATAGTAATTACCCACTTTAGTGCATAATTTTAGTCAAATTTATTCCCATTTAACCACTTAAAGTGATGCAAATAACTT
>JAGNWK010000010.1 GCA_017985985.1 Oligoflexales bacterium | reverse complement strand
GCTCGTACTAGCTTAGGAAGGGGTTTGCATCCCCTCCCTAAGCGAAGTCTTTACGGCTTGACCCCGTCCTACACCCAAAGCTACGCAATGGGTGTTGAGGACGAGGCTTGCGCCGGTTTTTTGGTCACCCCGTCCTGAGCCACTACTTGTATATGTAAATTCGACGGTATTGGAAACGAAGGAGCAGGAGATTCAGATTCAAAAGGAACTCCATTTACTGTCACTTTAGCATCTGCTTGTTTAGCAGTTGGAATAATTGTGAAACTAGATCCTTTTACTAACGCCGTATAAATTGTTGTACCTGGCGTAAAGCTTGGACTAAGGGTCCCATCCTGCAGAGTTAACATAGAAAGATCTGCATCTTGTTGCTGCGAAGCACTAGAAGCATTAAGCTTGTCGTTTAATTCGACTTGGCGACAATTAGATATAAAAACCACAACAAGTAATATTATCCACAGATTTCGAAATGCCATCATTCGACCCTCCTTATTGTAGTGGTATCGGATGCATCTCTTTACATTAGGAACCATATAAGTACAGGGACACCCGACTGACCCTTTCTTTTTGGCATCCTCCCAAAGGGGACAGTCTGGTGTCCCCATTTTCAATCTGTTTGGGAGAAAAGCCTGCTCTTAGCGAATGACCAGCCAGGACTTCTCCCAAGAAAAAAAAGAGGGGGAACCAGCTATGCAGGTTCCCCCTCACTTCCACTCAGAGAGCAGAATCAATTCGAAGGTAAACTCAATCTCTTCGCCCTAAAGTTTGACCTTGGTCCTGATCTAAAGGAATCTGTTTGACCAGAGTAGCGAGACGGACGCTCCGTTGGCTCCGAAGAGTACTGTGGTGCTCTGCTTCGTTCAGGGTACTGTGGTGCTCTCCCACTTCGTTCAGAATATGGTTCAGGGGCGCTAGCACTTCGGTCTGAAGTCCTAGGAGCTCGTTCTGAATATTGGGCTGCTCTAGGAGCTCGGTCTGAGTACTGTGACGTTCTTGGACCTCGATCCGAGTATTGTGACGACCTAGGGCCTCTGTCAGAGGATCCACCAGACGATCTTCCACCTTGACTAGAACTTCTTCGATAAGAACCGTTTCTTTGTCTTTGTCCACCAGATCGAGAAGAATCATTTCTTCTGATTTCTAGGGATGGATCATAGAAGGGGTGCTCTATACAACTTGGGATTGTCTTTCCCATATGACGTTGAATACCGACGAGCAAAGAATTTTGGTCAGGTGAGCAGAATGAGATCGCAATCCCAGACTTACTCGCACGACCTGTCCTACCGATTCTGTGGACGTGTGTTTCTGCACTTTCTGATAGATCGTAGTTAACGACGTGAGAAATACCATCAACGTCCATGCCCCTCGAGGCTAGGTCGGTGGCAACGAGCACTCTGAGTTTACCAGACTTGAACCCCTGCCATACGATTTGTCGAGCAGACTGTGATTTACCAGAGTGGATCACATGACTGCGAATGCCATCTTTGTTCAAAAATTCTGCTAATTTATTAGCCGCAAATTTTGTTCGGGTGAAAACGATTACTCTCGACATAGCTGAATCTTGGATCAGAAGATGAGAAAGAAGAGCTCGTTTATTCTCCTGAGCAACCGGGTAAGCAATTTGCTCAATTTGAGAAGATACTACACCCTTCTCACCAGAATCTACGGACACAAAAAGAGGCTTGTTCATGATCTGACGAGACAGCTCATGAACATCATCTGTAATGGTTGCAGAGAACATCAATGTTTGACGCTCTCTCGGCAACAAGCTAACGATGTGTTTCGTGTCATTCACAAAACCCATATCGAGCATGCGATCAGCTTCATCCAAGATGAGAGTAGAGATCGAAGACAGGTTCACAGCTCTTTGTCGGATGATATCGAGCAGTCGTCCTGGAGTTGCGACCAAAACTTGCGGAGATGCATTTCTGAGCGAACTCAACTGGAGACCAATGCTCACCCCACCGTAAATAGCTAGGGAATTGATCTTACTGCTCATACCAAGCTGTGTAAAACACTCATGAACCTGAACAGCCAGCTCTCTTGTCGGGACAAGAACGAGAACCTTTGGCTGTCTTGTTTTTTTATCTGCATTGCCTAATTCTAGGATCAGTTTATTGAGAGTTGGGATAGCGAAGGCAGCTGTTTTCCCAGTTCCTGTTTTAGCACAGGCAATCATGTCTCGGCCTTGCAACGCGAGTGGAATAGCTCGAGCCTGGATGGGAGTAGGGGTCACAAATTTTGCTTTCGCGATAGCTAGTTCTAGCGTCTTCTCGATCGGCAAATCACTAAAGGAAACGATCGGCCCCTTGGCGACAGCTCCTGTTCCTTCTGAAGCTTCTTCTGACACAGCACGATCGCTAGCATCACCGATAAGACCCAGACGGCTCAATGTTTTCGTAATAACACTCATGGATAGATACACTCCTAAATAATTTGACAGGTATGTCAATGCCTTTTGGCTTGGGGTAAATTCCCTTATTCATTGTGGGGAACTTACTTATGGGGCAGCATCCAGCAAGAAGCTCGTCCAGGGACGAAGCTGTACTCAGCTAGGACCAGTCTCTAGGCTTTTAAAGTAAATACACTTTATCAAAATGCGCTAGATCTTGGTTTCAACGACCGAGTCTTAACAGCTTTGTCATGCCTGAGGAGGGACCGGAGGGACCCAAGTGCCCAGACATCTAACATTTTCAAGATCGTCACAGGTGCTGATTCTTGCGGGATGGAAGAGGAGCGCACGAGTGCTGATACGTGTGTTATATAGAAAGAAAGACTTCGGAAACTGCCTTAAACTTTGGACATTAGTTATATATTCCTTTCTTAGCTTTGTCAATCTCTTCCTTCTTTTCCTTAGGGGGAACAGTTGCCCCTCCGGGCGCTAAAGCTTGACCAGCCCCCTCTTTGCTAGAGCTAGAAAGACTCTTGATATCATCCCACTGCAGAGGACCGAGGTCTGTTTCAAACTGTGCTTTCCCCTCTTTAAACATCAACCCTTTGACCTTAGCCTTGCTACTCAATTCAAGATTTGTCTTCACCCCCTGAGCGTCCTCTTGACTCACTTCTACTGAATAAAGTCCATCCCCAAGCTTCTTCCCATCGGAAGAGAGACCATCCCAAGCGAGTTCGTGTTCACCTGCGACGAGACCATTCAGTGGTTTCGTATAGACGACAGCCCCCGAGCCATCTTTAATATCCACTAAAGCTCCATTGATCGGACTTTTGAGATTCAAATAGGCCTTACTCATCTGCTGCCCATCCAAGCGAATAAGACCTTTGTCGACACTGACCTCTTTATCGAGATAATTCACAAACTGGATTTGTTTGTCACTTTGTCCAGCAGTCTCCATCCTCTCCAAGGTTTTATTTACGTTTAGCATCTGTTCTAGCCCGTTGAATTGAGCCAGCTGAGAGGCCATGTCCGTCCCATCCTTAGGATTGAGCGGATCCTGATTTTGAAGCTGAGCGACAAACAGCTGCAAGAACTCGTCCTTACCCATAGTTGTTTTAGGGGCTCTGGCTCGCTCCGTCTGCTGATTGAGGTCATTCATAAAGTCTTCGTAATTTTTAGCTTTGGACAGATCCGCCGCTCCTCCCTTTTTTTCAGATTCTTTATTAGAATTTAAGATCAAACTTCTAAAATCGACCTTAGGCTTAGCGGAAGGATCATTGACTTCCGTTTTTTTAAAGTCATCCACATTGGCAGTCCGAGCTGGCTCCAAGGGAGAAATTCTATCTTGTAGGCTTGCTTTCATGCTTCCACCTGAAATTGACTATACGTGGGTAGATACTCTCTGACATACGGCATTTTATAAGAAGCTTTAGAACTCAGTTTGCGAATTTTATGCTCAATGTCTCCTAATTTTTCAAACGAAGATCTGTCCTTGGACTCTCCACTCTCGGGAGAAAAAGAATTCGAGGATGAAGAACTGAAAAACACATTTTGTTCAGGGTGAGATGAAAAATCCATCGAGGATCGACTCGAACTTGAACTTTGAGTGACTTCAAAATTCTTCAAATGAAGATTTTCACTTTGCATACTCTCTTGCAGTCTGTCGAGACTAGACTGAAGATGTTCCTTCAACTCAGGCGACTCTGTATGCAGTCTGACATCCACCTGAGAACCATCCACTCGCACTTCTAAATTAACCTGTCCAAATCCAGCATGAGAGAGATTGATCCTGGCTGTACCACCCCCGTCTCTGGCCATGATCTGAGCTTCTTGTAAAAGACTTTGTCTCGATTCAGACAGACTCTGCTCTTTGACAACGCCCTTACTCTTGACGTCTTCCTTCAAGTGCTCTGCTGCGGTCAGAGGATACGGGCTCGTGAAACGAGCATCTAAAACTGCCGATTCAACACTTTTTGGTTCCGACTCAGAGAGATCACCGTTTCCAGACGACAGCTTCCTGGCTGGTCTGAAGCCTTTAAACTCTCGTCCCTCTTCCCTCGCCAAATCAGCGGCAACAAAGTCAGCAGAACGAGACTCATCTCCTCTTCCTTGCGAAGCAGAGAATAGAGACTCAGAGTCTGAAACTCCCTCTCGAAGCGATGACGTCCTTACGGGTTCAGGAGAAAAATCTAGAGCTGCTGTATCTTTGCCCCCCTGAGGCCGAGACTCTGAAGCCCCGAAGTCTGATATCGCCTTTTTAAATTCTGCAGGAACGGACATATCTTCTAAACTAGGGTCATAAACGAGATCTGAAACATCCTGCTTTACCTGGAATTCTTGATCATCCGGAGCAAGAGCTACACTGTCTTCTCGTCGGACACCTGAGTTGAGGTCTGAACTTTTTGTCCTAAAATTCTGTAGTTCTAGAGGAGGATCTCGAAACTCTTCTCCCCCAAAAGACTTCTCATCAAACTTTCCTGCAGGAGGCTGAATGGATGAATTGATCAAAGCCAGATTCGGGTTCAAAACTTCAGGGGAGGAAGCTAGCTTCTTCTCTCTCTTGCTCTCTTCCTTTGATCTTATCTTTCCCCCTGCCTCGCTCTCGCCCCATGAAGAAGAGTCGGCACGAGCCCTCTCACTTGCTTTTTCAGAAACAGAATTCTTCCCAACTAAACCCTGTCCTGAGGAAGGAGAAAGTGTGCTCAGTAAAGCTTTCTTAATCCGCTCTACCTCAGCGCCTAGTTTTTGTGGACTGACTTGAATAGCCTGCAAAAAATCTTCGACCGAAATTTTTTCTTGCGGAGAAACTCCAGAGGCCATGAGCTTTTCACGAAGAGCAGGATCGATCTCAAACAGGCTCGACAGATCCTGAAGAGAAAATCTTTCCTGCATCAAGCTGGAGAGATCATCTGCTTCTACAGCTCGACTCAGAAATGGATTGGTAGCAACCGCCTTCCTCAGCTCAGGAAGGCTTTGTGAGTTTTTTTCAGAGAAAATAAAAGAAAGAGTCCTAGAACTTTGAACAGCCTGCTCACCACTCCCTAAAACAAGAGACAGGACCTTTTCCAATTCAGAAGATACTTGATAGAACTTGCCAGTCAGCTCTTGAGGGAACTCTTGTCCACCTTTTGTTACAGGCAGACCCTGCTGGCCTATACCCATTGGCGAGGCTTGTTGCTCATTTGGGTTTAAAGCAGAGGGGTCCATCTTTTTTTCAGAGCTTAGCACACCATTCTGGCTAGCTTTAAGAAGCGATAAGAAGTCCGTCGAAGATCCAGAAACTTCAGGTTGTGAGGCAGCTGTGCCAGAAGCGGGGTCCAGCTGTGATGCAAAAAGCTCAGAGAGACCCCCTGGCTCTTGCCCAGCGTTTTGAAAGAGACTGCTGCTTTGAGAATTCTGAATCAAAGGGACCTCCGTCTTCAGGAGATGCAAGAGCTATGCCTAAATCTTTTCGTTAGAAAATAGCTAGATGCAAAAGCCTAGAGGCCCCAGCTCAGAACTTTCTTCCTCTCTCTAGGTAAAAAGTAGTAAGTTGCCGCAAGATATTTTCTGGGGAACCAGCTACGCAGTTTCCCCAGACCCATCCTTGCTAAAACAGGTTCATAGTAGGAATTTTGGATGAAATTTGAGCTCCTTTCTCAAGATAAGGGAAGCCAGGCCCGCAGAGGTCGGCTTCACCTAGCCCATGGAATCGTTGAAACCCCCATCTTCATGCCTGTTGGCACCGTAGGATGTGTCAAAACATTGGTACCCGAGGATCTCCACACACTTGGAGCTCAAATCATACTGGGCAATACGTACCACCTCTTTTTAAGACCAGGCCTGGAGGTTATTGAAAAGTTTGGTGGGCTCCATCGTTTTATAGGCTGGAACAAACCCATCCTCTCAGACAGTGGAGGCTTCCAACTCTTCAGTCTTCTTAAAAACACAAAGATAAAAGAAGAAGGGGCTCACTTTGCCAGTCACATCGATGGCAAGAAGTTTCTTCTTACACCAGAACTAGCTGTCCACATTCAGGAGACACTCGGCTCCGACATCCACATGGTCCTGGATGTTTGCACCCCATACCCTGCAACCTTCGAAGAAGCTGAAAAATCGCTCGCGCTGACTCTTCGCTGGGCCAAACGCTGCCGAACAAGTAAGAAACGAGATGAACTAGCACAGTTCGGTATTGTGCAAGGTGGAGTCTACGAAGCTCTGAGAAAAAGAAGCATAGAAGATCTACAGGAGCTAGACTTCGAAGGTTACTCCATCGGGGGACTCTCCGTTGGGGAGCCAAAAGAAAATATGTACGAAATGGTTGAACTCAGCTGCCGACTGCTCCCCAAGCAAAAACCACGCTATCTGATGGGCGTAGGTACACCCCAAGATCTCCTAGAAAGCATCCACTCTGGTGTCGACATGTTCGACTGCATTATGCCAACTCGACACGGTCGCAATGGATCCTTATTCACATCCCTTGGTCTCGTTCATATCCGTAACGCTATCCACAGGCTTGATGAAAGTCCACTCGACCCCAAGTGCTCTTGTTACACATGTAAGAACTTTTCAAGAGCCTACCTGAGCCATCTTTACCGAGCACAGGAAATCACAGCTCTTCGCCTCTTTAGTCTGCATAATTTGACTTATTACCTTGCTTTGATGAGCCGAGCTCGAGAGGCTATCGAAAATCATACCTTCACAGAACTTTTGGAGGAGGAGCGTAATCGAAATAAGAAATAGAGTCATTTCTCAGGGGAACAGCTGCGCTTTCCTCTCTCCTTGCTAGGTTTGTTATTTCGACAGGTCATCATCATCAGGATCAGGTAAGTTTGCTCCGCTAGGAGCAGGAGCCGTACCTGGTAAGGAAGGACTTGTTGGATTCGAACTCAGAGCTCGTAAGGCAACTGCTCGGGCTGCGGCACCAGCAGCCTCACTCTCACAACTCATCGTTCTTTTCAGATCCTCGTCGTCAGTATTGCCATAGCCTGGCTTCCTTGCCTCTAAATCTAAACATTCTGCAGCCACCCGATGGACCGCAGCCGTTCCCTCGGGTGGAGACCAGGACGAACAAGCTACGCCTTCTGCGCTACTCCGGAAGAGATCGGCACAGCTAACCCTCGCATCAACTGGGTGACCAGAAGGTCTCCCGCATTCAACCTCACTGTCAACCTGGTGAGAATTCGCTCCGACCTCATCAGAAGAGAGGCCGACCGGAGCCCCCTGTGGCGCAACAGCGAGTGCAGCAGCAGCAGCTCGACTAGCCATAAGCCGCTGATAATAAGTGGGAGCGCTAAGAACATGAGCTTCTGGGCTTGTCACTGTCGAAGGAACTACAGTCCCTACACAAGCAGGAGCAGCTCTCGTCGGAACGGGCGTTTCATCACCACGCACCCCTCCGAGGCGGGGAGGAAGCATCCGGCTACGGCAAGATGCTGAAGCAAGCACAGCAGGAATGGAAGGTGAACCAGAAACCCAACTAGAGCGACATAGGGCGGCTACTCCTACAGGTGCTCCAGCAGGTCCTCCCGACCCTCCGGCAGGAGCTGTAGATGCACCTCTTCCCTGGCTGCCATACCCCCTAGCAAATTTCCCCGAAGGCCTACGCTCAGAAGGTTGAGCAGCTCTAGTCCGTCTCCTTTGGGTAGGTTCACATTCTAAAAGCTGGAGCCGCGCTTGATCCCTTTTTGCCAGCTCCTCATTTAACTCTGCAGTTCTTCTCAATTGGCTAAGTTCCCTGGAACTGTCTCTGACCCCACCTGCCAAACCTGCAACGCAATCTTCTAGTGCGGCACACTTGTCTTGAGACTCCAGAGATTCAAGCCGAGACCGAGCGACTTCTTCTGCAGCAGCAAGCCACCGGGCCTCCAAATCCACAACTTGAGATTGAAGGGTCGCAACTTGAGCTTCTTGCTCAGTAAGTCGGCTACGAAGTTCTTCACACTCCTGATCCGTTCTCTCCTCTCTTGTCCTAATAGACTGGAGAGACTCTTCCAAACACCTGATTTGCTGTCTCGCATCATCTCGCTCAGCAGCTAATCGCCTAGCTCTGGCGTTATCAGCAGCACGTCCCTGCCCATTCCCCCTATCGGGTGCTAACGGTTCCACTGGGTCCGTCTGCGTTTCTACTGACTCGACCGATACGGGCGTCGCCGCTAAACCCATTCTTGCAGCAATAGCTGCTGGTACTACGGCGAGAAGACTTGCAGCCAAGGTGGCTCTTCCAGACCATGAGCTCCACCACCCACTCGAACTAGCAGCTTTATCTTTATCACCACCAGATTTTTCCCCGGCATAAGCCGGGGGATGAAATGTTATAAACAGGGATAGGAGGAACGCGATTCGACTAGCTTTCAACAAAACCTTGCTAAAACTTAGCATAAGATCCTTTTAAAATTGAAAAAGCATGGACCAACGCACAAACATGAAGACGATTGGAAGATCTTAGAAGGAATCAGATATTTTCGCCTAAGATTGACAAAGTTTTCACTAGTAACAAGACAGTTCCAAGAAAGCAAGTCTAATTGACAGCCAAAAAAGAGGAAAGTCCCTAAAGCAACAGGAGTTTCCTCTTTAGAATATCCTGCAGAGTATCGGCTATGGTATAGTCCCGCCTCATCGCAGGTTAGACCTCGCAGACTGCTTTTTAAAGCTCTGACGACCCTATTAGTCGCTAGGCTTTCGTCATTGCGAGGAGCCGGAGGCGACGAAGCCATCTTGCCTTTTAAACGGAGATTGCTTCGCTACGCTCGCAATGACGAGGTTCTGCGATGAATACTTAGACCAGTTGGCTCGCAATGACGACCTGAGCTTGGCTCGGGGTGACGAGCCTTGAAACTGATGAAGAGCTTAAAGTATTAGAGTCCATAACATGAGTAAAACAAATCTAGCTATCTTATCTATCATCCTTTCTGGCATCCTCTATGGCAGCCTAGGAGTCCTTGGAACCTGGGTCCGACAAGCCGGTTTCTCTGTGCACAATATGCTGTTCTGGCGTTTCTTTACGGCTGGCATCATCATCCTCTTTCTAGGAGGTCGAGGGTGGAGAGTACCCACTCTATCCAGGGCTGAAGCAAGCTCTCTGTTGGTCAACTCTTTGTTTTACAGCATTTCCTGTGTTTTCTATTTCCATGCTATCGCCAGCATTGGCACTGGGCTCGGTATGGTCATCTTCTTTTCCTATCCTTTTTTTATTTTTCTATGGCTTTGGCTGTTCATGAAGCAGAAGATCTCTTTGTTCACCTGGCTTTCCCTGCTGGCCATCGTCATCGGTTTTTTCTGCATCAGTAAGAATTTTCTTATATCGGACTGGAACCCTTACGGCATAGTCTTAGCACTGCTATCGTGCATCCTGTATGCCGCTTATATAGTCCAGAGCAGCAAGCTCACCCAGCGCTTGAACCCTTACTTCTCAACTTTTGCCCTCTGTTTGGGGAGTTCCCTGTATTTTTTCGTACACAATGTGATCATGCAAGACTTTCAAATTCCCAGCTCTCTCAACAACTGGCTCGTGCTCTTATCACTAGGATTTTTTGCGACAACACTGCCAGTCCTTTTGATGCTACAAGGACTGCGATACATTGGAGCTGACAAAGCAGCCGTATTGTCTGTCTTTGAACCTATCGTCACCGTTATCCTAGGCTTTGTCTTTCTCAATGAAACCCTGACTCTTCTTCAATTTATTGGCATTATACTGGTTCTCACAGGAGCCGTCTGTTCGGCGAAGGACATGAAGAAATAGGGCATGAGAACATACTTTAGTGCGCTATTAAAAAAAATAAGGGATAGAAGATGACATTTATAAATACGATTGAATCTCTCACTCTCGAATTCCAGGAAGATATGGGGCAGGTACGTTTATCCTTTCAAGTTCAGGAGATCGAAGCTCTTCGCATCAAATGGATGGGGCGCAAAGGGCGTTTAGCTCATCTCTTCGAATCCTTAAAAAACCTGAGTCGAGAAGAGAAGCCAGAGGCCGGCAAAAAAATTCACTCCTTTGAGCAGCAGATCTCGGCCGAAATCTCCAAAATTGTGGAGGAAGGCAAAGAGGCAAGAATACAAGCCAAGCTCTCCTCAAGGCCTCTCGACATCTCCCTGCCAGTAAATCCACCCTCTTCGCAAGGATCCCTCCATCCCATCACCCTCATGCAAGAGAAGTTACGGGCTGTCTTCAAAGGCATGGGATTTGCAATGTTTGATGGACCAGAACTAGAACTAGAACTTTATAATTTCACCCTGCTCAATATCCCTGACGATCATCCGGCAAGAGATATGCAAGATAGTTTTTTCTTAAAAAATGGTTCGGCTCAGAACCAAATACCGCTACTCCTGAGGACACACACCTCTAACTCTCAAATACACGCCATGCTTCAAAATCAGCCCCCTCTGAGAGTGATCTCCATGGGACGCTGCTATCGCGTTGACAACGACGCGACTCATTCACCCATGTTCCACCAGATCGAGGGATTTGTGGTCGATGAGGGCATCTCTATGGCACATCTGAAAGGCACTCTCGACCGATTTGTAAAGGATCTACTGGGAAGAGATCAAAAAACGAGATTTCGACCAAGTTACTTCCCCTTTGTCGAGCCAGGCGCCGAAATGGACGTCCAATGCACCCTGTGTCATGGGAAGGCCCAAGGCTGCCGTGTTTGCAAAGAGACAGGCTGGATTGAATTGGGGGGATGCGGGATGATCCACCCTAAAGTTTTCAAGAACCTTAATTTTGACCATGAAAAATACAGTGGTTTTGCCTTTGGATTTGGGATCGACCGCATGGCTATGATGCTCTACGGTCTCAGCGATCTCAGATTGCTCTTCGAAGGAGACCTCCGCTTCCAAGCTCAGTTTCCTGTTCATGCCAGCTAAGCAGGCTTCATAAGGGATAGCACGGAAGAGGGTTTGGGAAAACCAGCTAGCTTTTCCCAAAAAATTTGAGACTACAATTGTTTCAGATTTTTTTCAAAAGAAGCTAGAAATTTTGCCCCCAATTCACCATCCACTACACGATGATCAAAGGTCAGTCCAATCTGAGCGAGGGGCACCATCACAACTTTTTCATTTCGAATAAGGGCCCGCTCAACAATGGCCCCCACACTGAGAATAGCGACCTGAGGTTGATTGATAATTGGCTGAGAGTGCAGACTACCGTACATACCCGGATTGGTAATCGTAAAAGTCCCCCCCTGAAGATCCGCTGCCTGCAACTGTTTTTTATGGGTTCTTAAGACCTTATCATGGAGAGCACAAGCCAGCTCTTCCCAGCTTTTCCCCTGGGTTTCGTGAAGAACAGGAACAATCAGACCTGACGCAGACGCAACGGCACAGCCGATATTGATACTTTTTTTGTATAAAATGAAGTCTCCATCCACAGATGAGTTCACCTGAGGAAACTCCGCAAGAGTCTGAGCCGCAGCCCAGATAAAAAGAGGTGTGTACGTCAGTTTGAATTTATTTTTTTCTAAAAAAGCCTTCTCGTGATCTTTTTTAAAAGAAATCATCGAGCTCAGATTCATCTCAAATGTAGTACTGACATGAGGAGACGTTCGGACGGAGCGAATCATGTGCTCAGCTGTAAGCCTTCGCACAGGGCTCATCGGTTCTCGACTCACCTCAACCCCATCAAGAAGTTCCTTCCCCCCTTCCATCTTGGTTTGAACGCGAAAAATCGGGTCCAGTAACAGAGGAAGATCGGATGACGCTTGAGAGACCTCACTCGTATGAAGATCTAAGTGCTGCCACAAATCAGCTTCCGTGATCCGACCATGAAGCCCTGACCCAGAGAGCTCCTGCAGACGCACGCCATGCTCTAAAGCAAGTTTACGAACAAGAGGAGATGAACGGGGTCTCCCAGCATAAGTGCCCCCAAGAGAGGCATGGGACTGTTCTAGGAAAGAAGCTTTCCTGGCTAAACTGCTATCTCTATCTTTATGAAGGCTGGAGTTGAACCTGTCTTTCGACTGGCTGAGATCTTTTTTATGAAGAAGCGTAGGTCCATCTTCGGGTGTAAGCAGAACAGCTTCTAGAGAAGGCGCTATCTGAGCCAGACTCTGATGAACAGAAATACTTTCCCCTACCTGTACAAACTGAGCAAGAAGAAAGCCATCAGCAGGGGATATAATCTCAGTATCGACTTTATCAGTAGACACTTCGATGAGAGGCTCATCCTTATGAACATACTCATGCAGATGTTTTAGCCACTTAACAACACGAGCTTCCCGAACACCTTCTCCCATGGAAGGGAGTCTAAAAAGAACACTCTCAGTCATAAGATGCCTCAAATTCAGGAGGTCATTTTTTTAAAAACTTTATTTTTTAGAACGAATATTGAACTGTAAATTAGGCTCAAAAGTATAGAAAGAGACTTTTGCTACTTTACACCCCTCAAGCTTAATCTCTTCTTTAGCAGCTTGTGTTTTTATAAACTCTGGGTTTGTATTACAGGTTTGTTCCATATGAGAGGCTTTGATCGGAACAATCTCACTTGCCTTAGGAGTTGTGCAAACGGCTTCCCCTAAGACAAATTCATCTTGAAAAATAGGGAGACAAGTCGCCTCAGCTGCTTCGCCAGAACTTGAGAGTTCTGGCAAGTAATCTAGATAAAGTATCAACAATTCATGATCGAGGCTGAACGGCAATTGCGAACTAGCATCATTAGACTTTTTTTTCACGAACGAAAAGACTTCCACAGAACTGGTACGAACCAAAGCATTGCGCTCTTCGTTTCCTCCTCCTGAAGTTTTGCAGGAAAACTGCAAAAAGACAAAAATCCCTAGACCCAAAACGACCTTAAAAGAACGCATAACTCCCCCTTATAAAAGTTAGTACGATATCGCCTAAATTCTCAGAGAGCACCTGACCGCCAATCTCATTAACCAAATACGTGGACCTGACCGGCTAAGACTAGATATGTATAGCTGGACCTAGAGCTGCATGGGCTGCCTCCGATATCGTCTCTGAAATTGTAGGATGCGGGTGGATTGTGCTAGCTATTTCATCGACAGTACTTTCCAAAACTTTTGCAAGAGAGAACTCCGCAATAAGTTCTGTCGCTCTTGCTCCGATGATATGAACTCCCAAGATCTCACGAAATTGAGGACCATAAAGTATTTTAATAAAACCCTCGACAGCGTCTTCAATTTTAGCCTTTGCCATCGGACTAAAAGGAAACTTGGAGACTTTATACTCCACCTTTTTTTCTTTCAACGAAGCTTCACTCTGACCTATGCTCGCTATCTCTGGATAGGTGTAGATAGCAGAAGGATTCGCTTCGTAATTGATCGGAAGGGGGCTGTGACCAGCTATGATTTCGACGGCATGCAGAGCTTCTGCAGAAGCAGTATGAGCTAGAGCTGGTGTCTTTATGATATCACCGATCGCAAAAACAGACGGAGCTGTCGTTTTAAAATGTCGGTCGACAGGGATGTATCCTCTGTCTGTCTGAATCTTAAGCTTATCTAAACCGATATCCTGGGTAACGGGATCACGACCGATGGAAATCAAGACCTTCTCAAAACGTCTTGCCGCCTGACCTTCTGTCGTCAGAAGCACATGATCTTTTTTGTCTTCAATCTTTGTCAAACGAGACTTCGTTTCGACTTGGACATTTTGTTTTTTTAACTGTTTTACGAGTTCTTGAGAGCACTCTGCATCTTCAAAAGGGAGAACCTGCTCTGCCATTTCGATAACGGTGACTTTCGTACCAAAACGTCCAAAAATCGAAGCAAACTCCATGCCCACCACTCCCCCACCAACGATTGCAAGAGATTCTGGGACGTGAGAAATAGAGAGAACGCTATCTGAATTCAAAATGGTCTGAGAGCCCTGCGAAGGAGCGATTCCCAAATCTTTCACACGAGACCCGGTCGCCAAAAGAGTATGCCTTGTCGAGATCGATTTTTTCGAACCATCCTCGGCTGTCACTTCGATGACTTTTCCACTCAAAAATCGCCCATGTCCATGAAAAAGATCAATCTGATTCTTCTTCATTAAAAACTTAAGCCCTTTTCTCTGCGCGTCTACAATGGAGTTCTTGCGCTCCATAATTTTCGCCCAGTCAAATTTTGGCTCCGTAATTTGAAACCCAAGCTTTTCTAATTTTTCAAGATCCTGCAATTTGCTCCATGTTTTTGCAGACTCAAGTAAACATTTGGTGGGGATACAGCCTACGTTAAGACAAGTCCCCCCTAAATGTATATTTTTTTCCACAAGAGCGACCTTAAGGCCAAGTTGCGCTGCCCTTATAGCCCCGACTTCTCCCCCCGGCCCGGCCCCGATGACCACCAAATCATAAAGACTGTCCATAAGTTCCTCCAAGCTCTCTATAACTATCAGAGGGGCCGTCCCCCCTCCCGTTTTTGATAAAACAAACTATAATCAGTTTATTATCATTTCGTTTTGATATATCTCTAGAAAGTACTTCTTCAACACGGGGCATTGAATTTTTCTCCCCTCCCATCCGATAAGCATCGAGGAGGGTCTTTGTGGAAAGGACTACTGAGAAGATAGCATAGGAAGCTTCGGCAATGGGTGACCTTGGTTAGCTGGGGGATCTACGTATGGGAAAAGTTATATCGTTTTCTCGCCAAAAAAAGGATTCGGCAAGTTCAAAGAACTTTAATGAGGCCGACAAATTAAAACAAATCTCAGATAAAATTGACCACCTGATTCTTAATTCTTTGAATCGAAGAGAACTTGAGCCTTATGAAGTGGTTGGCCTACTTGCCCACCGTCTCGGAACTTTAATGAGGCATATGGAGCAGAAACGCAGGGTTTGGGATATTTGTGAGAAAGTCCTCAAAAAACAAGCTATCATCGATTAGAGATGGGGTATTTGCAAGTAAGGGTTAGGGGAAACCTTGCCCTGAGTGTAGTCGAATGGGTGAACAGCTGGTTTACCTTAGAACTAGGACTGGGAGAAATCAGTTGCAGAGTTTTCTGCCGACACCTCTTCCTTGCTACTAGATATAAGCTCAGCAAGGTAGAGAAGAACTTCCTTCAAACCCTGCCGACTAGCGGCGGAGACGAGAAAACTCTTGTAGCCTTTTTCGTCGAAGATTTGTTTTTGCTTAAGAAAGGATACATTTTCTTCATCTCCCAAAAGATCGGCTTTATTAAAGATGACGATCACCTTCTTTTCCGCCGTTTCAGGGTTATGAGAATAAAGTTCTTTTCTCAGAACCTCAAAAGACTCCCACAAATCCAGATCCGAACTTGTGAACGCATCGAGAACAAAGGCTATCACTTTTGTTCGCTCAAGATGACGGAGGAACCTATCACCAAGGCCACGCCCCTGACTAGCTCCTTCAATGAGCCCAGGGATATCGGCCATAACAAAAGATCGATAGTCTTGCGTTATGGGATGTAAGTTGACAACACCGAGTTGGGGGGTCAGCGTGGTAAAAGGATAGTCTGCAATTTTGGGTCTAGCCTCACTCACACTGCTGAGAAGAGTAGATTTCCCGGCATTAGGGAATCCAGCTAAACCGACATCAGCCAAAAGCTTTAACTCCAACTTGAGTTCGAAGCTTTCGCCTTTTTTACCTTCTGTTTTGAAGTCTGGAGCACGACGCGTAGAATTGGTGAAAGCAAGATTTCCCATCCCACGAACACCGCCTAAGGCCACAATAATCTCTTGCTGAGCTTCGGTGATCTCTCCCACCTTCTCTGACGTATCCGCCCGGAGGATGACACTACCGAGTGGAACAGGTATGTAGAAGGGTTCCCCGCAACGACCTTTGCAATTGTTGTTCCCACCCTTACCCCCATCTTGTGCTTTGTACTGCTGCCGGTAGCGCAAGTGGCTCAGGGTGTTGAGATTCGCATCGCCTTTAATGATGACATGCCCGCCATTGCCGCCATTGCCGCCATCGGGACCCAACTTGGGATGGTTGCGAGCCCTTTTAAAGCTCATCATACCGTTACCGCCATCTCCTGCTTTTACGAAGACGGCCGTTTCATCAATAAAGTGTTCTAGAGGGGAAGCGAGCATTTATAATTCAGATCACACTGACCTTCTGCTTGTGTTTGCCAACCCACTGAAAAACCACCTGCCCTGGAGCAGTTGCAAAAAGGGTGTAATCCTTCCCGTAAGAAACATTTTCACCAGCATGGAAAGTACTTCCAACCTGGCGAACAATGATCTGACCTTGTTTTACAGCAGAACCGCCATAAACCTTAACGCCACGCCTTTGTGAATTGGAGTCGCGACCGTTGCGTGTACTTCCGCCAGCTTTCTTGTGTGCCATGATAACCTACACATGTTATGAAGAATTCGTTGAAACTAGAACTCTATTTTGTTAACTCGAACGACGCTAAGCTGCTGCCTATGCCCGCGCGTTTTCTTGTGATTTTTACGTCTTTTATATTTAAAAACGATAACCTTATCACCACGGGTAAAGCTCTCGATAGTAGCTTCTACTCTTGCCTTTTCAAGAAAAGGAGCACCGACAAGAGGCTCCGAAACATCGTCTCGTCCAGCAATCATCAAAACTTTGTCGAAGACTACACTCTCACCTTCCTTTTTGCCAGGAAAGTGATCCATAGATAGGAGATCGCCTTCTTTAACTCGAAACTGATGACCGCTCGCTTGGATAACCGCGTACATAATGAATCCCTAATGAGTCAAACTTGTTGATAGCCCCTAGTTCCTGCTTAAGTTCATGCTGAACCGTTGAGCTTAAGTCTTGCTTGTTTGTTGAACCTAAGTGTCGCCAGTCTCACTGAAGCCTTGCTGAGCCTTGTTTTTATAAGGCTTTGAAAATAAAAGAAACTGGAGCATACTCTTTGAATTGCCCACATTTGTCAATGACAATTTAAGCTGAAGGCGAGGCTATGGCTAAAACTGCAGCAACAAAATCCCCTGCCCTTGAAGCTAGCAACAAGAACCCGTCAGACAAGGACGACCCCGATAAGATGACAACTAGGACTTCTACCACAGATGACTGCCATGCGACGACATCAACCTTCACATTAACTCTCGCGGCTCTTGGTATCGTCTACGGAGATATAGGAACCAGCCCTCTCTACGCCTTCCGCGAATGCTTCCACGGCCCCTTTGGACTGCCTCCTACCCAAGCCAACGTCTTCGGGGTCCTCTCCATTATCATCTGGTCGCTTCTTCTCATCATCTCCGTCAAATATGCGGTCTATGTCCTTAAAGCGGACAACCGGGGTGAGGGGGGGATTCTTACCCTCACCTCTCTGGTCCACCCCCACAATCGAAGTAGAGAGAAAGACAGACTGAGACTGCTCCTGTGGCTTGGACTCTTCGGTTCAGCCCTCCTTTATGGAGACGGGATCATCACGCCAGCGGTATCTGTTCTGAGTGCCATCGAGGGGCTCCGGATGGCTGCCCCTAGTTTTGACCCTCTTGTCGTACCAATGACACTCGTAGTACTCATCTCACTTTTCCTACTGCAGAGACGCGGAACTCAAAAAATCGGGCTGGTCTTTGGCCCCATTCTGCTTGTCTGGTTCCTCACTATAGCGATACTTGGTATCATCAAAATTTTTGATCAGCCTCAAGTGCTGGTCGCCATATCTCCTCACTATGCTTTAGATTTTTTCAGACAAAATGGAACAAAAGGCTTCTGGGTCCTGGGGTCAACAGTTCTTGTCGTCACAGGAGGGGAGGCTCTCTACGCTGACATGGGTCATTTTGGCCGCCTCCCCATTCGATTGGGGTGGTTTTTACTTGTTCTTCCCGCCCTTCTTCTCAACTATCTTGGCCAGGGAGCCTTACTCCTTTCTCACCCAGAAGCAGCCTCCAACCCTTTCTATAAGCTTGCACCAGACTGGGCTCTCTACCCCTTGATCGCCCTTGCTACCATCTCAGCCGTCATAGCCTCGCAAGCCCTGATCTCGGGCGTGTTCTCACTCACCCGACAGGCGATACAGATGGGGTATCTTCCGCGGATGGAGATTGTCCACACATCCGCTGCAGAACAGGGGCAGATCTATCTGCCCTCCATGAACTGGGCCCTATGCCTTGCGACATGCCTGCTTGTTTTGAGTTTTAAAACATCCAGCGCCTTAGCTGGGGCTTATGGTATGGCCGTCACTCTCACTATGTTTATAACCACCATACTCATCTACTATGTCGCTCGTTATCGCTGGAAATGGAATCGATACCTTGTTCTTAGCTTAAGCTTCTTTTTCCTCTCTATAGACTTCAGTTTCGTAGCTGCCAATTTTATAAAAGTTATCGATGGGGGGTGGGTTCCTCTGGCTGCGGGGATAGCCATCTTCACACTGATGAGTACCTGGCAAAGAGGAAGAGCCCTCCTCGCTAAAAGAATGATCCACCGCATGATTCCGCTCAACAAATTCCTGGAGTCCCTCACAGAAAAATCTATAGCCAGAGTCGATGGCACGGCTGTTTTCATGGCCACAACCCTAGATGGAACCCCCCCGGCACTGCTTCATAATGTGAAACACAATCATGTGCTTCACAAAACAGTGATCATCCTCAAAGTAGCGACTCTCGACGTTCCTCGAGTCGCTGCTCACGAAACAAGCGAAGTAAAAGAAGTCAGCCCAGGAATTTTTAAAATCGCTCTTAACTATGGCTTTATGGACAGCCCCAATATCCCTAATGCTCTTAGACACTGTAAAATCCCTGGGATAAAACTCGACGTGAAAAATATCACCTACTTCCTCGGTCGTGAGACTCTCCTAGCGACTCACAGAGAGGGGATGGCCATATGGCGAGAGATGCTCTTTACAGCGATGAGCCGTAACGCTCACAGCGCCATGGGCTTCTTTCACCTCCCGACTGCTCAAGTTGTTGAAATTGGCATACAAGTGGAGCTTTGAACTTCTCCACGCAGCAAAAGTTTGGGTGTGCCAGGACATCTGTCGCCTTAAAAGGCTAGGAACCATCCCACAAGTCGTATAGCAAGGCATTGAGGAGCGAGCAGCGCAGTTTACTTGCTGGTAAATGAGCAGGGCAGCGACGAAAATAACGCAGCTAGACGACTTGTGGGATGGTTCCTAGTTTACTAGATCGTCTAGAGCTTTCGCCAAAGTCTTATCGTCTTCTGTAAAACTAAAGAGTCGAAGTGATTTCTCCAAAAGCTTATCGCGCCACTCAGGGTCTACATACATGCTTTGTTGAATGAGTTTACGAGCTAAAAATCGTCTTAATAGGCTGACATCGATATTAAATCTCGAATTAAAAAATCTGAATTGTTTGAGATAGAGAGCTATTTTTTCATTAATTTCTTGTTTAATGAAATCGTAATTCCCATTTGAGCAAAGATGATCTGTCTCTTTGACCGACACATCCGCGCTTGGTTTTTTCGAGCAGAGCCAGATACGCCGCGAACAAAGCTCTTGTTGACGCTACCCGGCAAGCTTATTGTCAGCTCCAGAACTTACAAAATGGGCAAGATTACTGTTATCAATAAAAGCAGGAGAAAAGGATGAACACAGAAAAACAACATATATTAGTAACTGGAGCTGGTGGATGGCTCGGACGACATGTCGTAAGAGACCTACTTGCCCAGGGTCACCATGTCGCGGCAGCTTGCCTTGACCAAAAAGCAGAGGAGGGCTTGCGCTCATGGATAAAAATACCTGCCCCTCTCCTTAAAACGGGCAACTGTCAACTCTCTCAAGAAGACTCTGTCCAAAAAATGCTGGACACATTCCAAAAAGAACGACCTATAAGCGGCCTCATCCATGCTGCTGGTTCTTTTCATTACGCGCAGGTCGAGGACACAGCATTAGATCATTTCGACTCCCTCTTGGACTCGAACTTGCGAAGCTCATGGATCTTAGCCAAAAGTCTAGTCCCTCAAATGAAAAAAAACCAAAATGGACATATGATTTTTATCTCTTCACGCTCCACGCAAGGCTTTGGAGAGAAAGGCATGAGCCTCTACCTAGCCTCTAAAGCAGCCCTTAACTTATTCGCTCAGAGTCTAGCCCAAGAGCTAAAAGAAGATGGCGTCAGCATCAACGTCGTCATGCCCAGTGTTATCGATGGCCCCGCCAATCGTGACGCTATGCCAGGAGCAGATTTCACTCGCTGGGTGAATGTTGAGCTTCTCTCTTCTTTTCTCGTCAGTCTTCTGGGACCTCTCGGGTCTCAACTACATGGCTCCCTCATCCCCTTCGCCTCGAGAGTCTAGAGTCACGTCTGTTTGTGAAGTATAGTCAATAGAAGACACCAGACAGAACCTCGTCACTGCGAGCGCAGCGAAGCAATCTCCGTGTAAAGGCAGGATTGCTTCGTCGCCTACGGCTCCTCGCAATGACGAAATGCGAGCAAAGCGAAGCAACACGGACCCAACAGCTTCTCCCTCAAATAAAGCTACTGGGTTTCTGGGTTCCTAAACCTGCGAGGCCTGACTGATGAAGGCATCTCCATTTTTACGTTTCTTTTTAGACTCGAGTATCAGTACAGCTTACATATGTCTGATCTTCGTGTCCCTCTTCTTCCGAGTCTGGCATTTAGCTTACATTCCCGGCCTCAATGGGGATGAGGCCTGGCTCGGCGTCCAGGCCCTTAACTATTTATCTGGACAAGAGATTGCACAATTCACGCCCTCCGGCAAAACCATAAGCCCCTTCTACTTTTGGCCTCTCGTAGGTTTACACAAAATCTTTTCCCCTTCTTTTATCCTCCTCAGAAGCTTTGCTGTCTTTAGCGGGGTCTTAGCAATCGTCTTGACTTATCTCTTATCGAAACGAGCCTTCAATCGACAGACGGCGTTCATCACCACCGGACTGATCGCTATATTACCTAGTGCGATAGCCCACAGTCGCTTCGCTTGGGAGCCTTCACAATCCCTACTCGCCTGTACACTCGTCATGTACTTTCCTCTCATAGCCTTAAAAGAACCTGGACAAGCTCTCTTCTGGATCAGCTCAGCTCTTCTCCTGCTAGGCGCCTCGTTCATCATTTATCCTACAAATATATTCTTAGCTTTTTTTGTCAGCTTGCCCTGTCTTTATCTTTGCTTCACATATGTTCAGCACACAGCTAGATCTAAGGGCCTCTTCCACCTGTGCCAAGTTCTCATCCCTTTTCTCCTCGTAGCAGCCCTTAGCTATCACCTTATCTCTGGATATGTACAGCGAGCCCCCCTACCACCACAAATCCAGCAACCCTGGTTTACGATCATTCAACAGCACTTATCCAGCTTCGAAAGTTTCTCCGCCTCCGTAACGGCCTACTTAAGAATCTTAAGTGGACTGACTCTTTACCGGTACATAAGCAACCAAGGGATGAACAGCTTAATCTATGAGCGGCTCGGCACTGCTGTCTTCTGTATTTCCACGCTCCTTCACGCTCTAGCTTTGTGGAAAGAAAGACATTTCCTACGAACTTTCTCCTTTGTTCTATTTGCTCTAACCCTGATTTCCTATTTTCTCGTAGCAGGACCTGAGTCCCTAGAACCAGGGATTGAACGCTTCAGCCTCTGTTTACTGGCTCCCAGCGTCCTTTTCATAGGATTAGCGGCCTCCTATCTCTTGGACAGAAGCCATAAACTCACAAAAATAGGTCTCCATTTTTTCTACTTAGGCTTTGCCTACTTGATACTCTTTGGCTTTTATCTTTTTTATTTCTCACCTCTCTTGGAGACAGGTGGACGAACTCATCCCACATTCATAACAGGAAGTGATGAACCCAAAAAATTAGCCTTCGAATGGATCCAAAACCAAAGTCAGCATCAAGAAGTTCTCGTTGTTTCCCAGCAGTATTGGACCTATTGGCCTCTACGATACCTGGCTCACGGCACATCTATCCGTGTTGAGAACACGATCGAAAATTTACAAGAATCACTCGGAAAAGTTGGGAAAAAATCCGTTTGGTCAGTGGAGTTTACCAATTCGAATGAAGACCACTTTATAAGAAATTTATTTAAGGAAAGAGGCTTTTCTGTCGAAGAGCATATCATCCCAGATCGATCAGGAATCCCTCTTATCAGCGTCCTTAAAGGGCAGAGAAAATGAAACTCCCGATTCGGAATAAATATTTATTTCTGAATCTATTTTTTCTATTCGTAACATTTCTAATCTATAGATACTGGCTATTTCACGTCGATGAACTCTCCATCCGTGATTGGGAGTACTTCAATAGTTTAAGTTATGCCATCAAATCTATAGTCCTGGGCTATAAAAAATTCCCGGTCCATAACCCTTGGATTTGTGGTGGACTTGACATTTTAGCCAACCCCCAGAGCAGAGTTTTTTCACCAAATTTTTTGGTTGATCTTCTTTTTTATCCACCTTTGTCTAATCTCGTCTCCCTCATGCTCTATACCTTTTGGGGCTTATGGGGGACTTATTTACTCCTCCGACAACTCGAACTAGAAAGAGTCAGCTCTGTTATTGGTTCTGTTTTCTATATCAATTGCTCTTGGTTTGGATTGCATTTTATGGAGGGGCATATCATTTTTGGCAGCATGCAAATCCTGCCTTTTGTGACCTATTTAAGCCTACAGCTGGGAAAATCTCCTCACTACTTCCTTCTTCTCTGTGCAACCCTGTCTTGTTTCTTGCTCGATGGATCCATTTATACCTTTACCTTCTCCCTTTATTTAATCATCACACTCTTGTTTACGAACTGCATTCCTTTTGGAAATCTCAAACATGTTTTCTTACGAGATTTTTTTTATACCTTTTCGACAATACTGGCTTCTATCCTGCTTACAGCCCCCAAAACGCTACCGATCCTCCTAAACCTTTACTCCCGTCAACCTTTCCTAGAATTTTTTACTATGCCCATGCCCTTATTGGAAAAAGCATTTTTCAATATACGACAAAGAATCGATGACCCAACTATTTACTCAATGTATGGCTTTCATGAGTTTGGGTGTTACACAAGCCCGTTAAGCTTAATTCTTGTCCTTTTCATAACGGTTCGATGGCGAACCTTCTTTATAAATAATTGGCGATATTTCTTCCTAGCTCTCCTTTGGCTATCCATAGGAGCAGGACTTTTCCCATCCATAAACCCCTGGTTTTTCATTCAAAAAATTCCGATGCTCAACAATGCTCGACTCCAGTCTAGGGTGCTTGTTATCTTCTTCATTTTTCTCAGCATTCTTGTTGCCAAAGCTCTCGATAGAACAAAGCAGGATCCTTTTGTATTTTGGACCCTCGCAGTCATTTTGTTGAGCGAATCCTTTATTGCAAGAATTCACCCCACTATGTTCCATCCCAGCTCAGCAGGACCAAAGGTCCATACCCTCATTCAAAATCAGACGATAACAAAAACGGTGCCCTATTCCAGAGCTGTCGCCCACTATTTCTCGTTGAATACAGGATCAGCCAATTGCTATGAGCCTTCCTTCTACCCCACAAACATCCAATACAATGGATCACCTTATTACCAAGGAGAAGTTTATACCCTACCTAAAAACTCGGGATCTGTGTCACTACGAACGTATACCCCGGGCTTCATCCTCATCGATTATGATCTACAAAGATCTGCTATGATTCAACTCAACACGAATACCCTTGCTGGTTGGAGAGTTCGTTCGCAAAACGCCAAGCTTTTCGGCAGAGGTAAAGACCTACTCCTGCTTGAACCTTCCGAAAAAAAAGGCGAAATAATTCTCGAGTATGAGCCTCAGTACTTTAAAGAGATGACAACGGCTTTCCTCTCAGGTTTAATCATCTTCTGCCTGATCGGGCTCAGATCGAGACAGAGAAAGAACTGGGGAACCGCTGGTAGCGAAACTGTAAACATCGAACATCTGCTTTTTTGAAGAAAAAGCCATAAAACAAAGAGATTGGAATGTCTAGGGCAACGATTATTATCCCTTGTTATAACGAAGAAAAGAGGCTTCCTCAAGAAAACTTCGTTGAATTTATGAAGAGTCATCCCCACATTCAATTTTTATTCGTAAATGATGGCAGCACAGATGGGACTATGGATTTAATCAAGAGTTTGTCCGCAAGATGCCCCCAGGCCTCCTACCTGAATTTACAGAAAAATATAGGCAAGGCAGAGGCGGTCAGACTAGGTGTGCTCAAAGCTTTAAAAATGGAAGCTCCATATGTAGGGTATTGGGACGCCGACCTTGCGACACCCTTGGATGAGATTCCAAAATTTTTAAGAGTATTCCAAGAGATCCCCCATCTCGAATTAGTGATGGGGACAAGAATCATGCTCTTGGGTAGGAAAATAGAACGACCATTTGTCAGACATGTCTTGAGTCGGATCTTTGCAAGCTTTGCTTCTTCTGTTTTGCAACTCCCCGTCTACGATACGCAGTGTGGCGCAAAACTTTTTTTTGTCAGCCCTAAATTCGCCTCTATTTTTTCAAAACCATTTCTGAGTCGTTGGATTTTTGATGTGGAAATTCTCTCCAGAATGGGCACACCCCAAGAGACCATCAACACTGTTTTTGAACTCCCTCTCTCTAGTTGGCAGGATGTCGATGACTCCAGGGTCAAAGTCAAAGACTTCTTTAATGCTATCTCCGAACTCTTTAAGATTTATCGCCAAAGAAACAAAAACTCCTAGCTGTTTCAGCTTTAGCGCCATTTCGAGAATTCATCCATTCTCTCCATCGATAAATTTTAATAAGCTGACATATGGTTGTTAACTTTCTTATATTTATATAATAAAACACATGTTCAACACAGTCCGTAAAAAGCGCGCTAAAATTGTCAAACAGCTCCTAGCACAGCCACAAATTAGATTTGATCCGATTAATGAACAAGGCTACACAGCGCTTAGTCTAGCAGCTTATTTCGGCTATGACGGTATCGTTGTTTTACTATTGCTAGCTGGTGCAGGTACTACGGTAAATATGGTCTCACATGATGGCCAAGGCGCTCTCATACTAGCTGCTTCGGCTAATCATTTAAGAATTGTCGATATCTTGCTTTACTCGCGCAAATGCTGATCTAAACATTAGGGATGTCTACGCTCGTATTGCACTTCAGTGGGCCGTTGAGCGACATCACGTAGAAATCGTTGATTTGATCTTAACTTTTCATTCAAATCGCCTCGACCGTATGACTCTACATTCTGCTTTTCATGCAGCAACACAACACCATCCCGGTATTCTTCCACTTTTTAAAAATTCTCTATTGTTATCGAAACTAAGAACTCCTGAAAGAGTTATCTTAAGAGACGATGAAAAGGGGATAGAATGTCAAATTTGCCAACAATTGATTGAACCAAATCAAGAAATTTCGACGCTCCCATGCACACATAGGTATCATTCTCCTTGCTTAGTCAACTATGAGCTGAGTACAGGTGGTGCTGAGGTAAAATGCGCCATATGCCGAGCAACATACCTTTTACAGGCCGTAAAATCTGGCGCGCTTGTTAAGTAAGCCTCTTCTATAAACATTAAACGTTCAGCAAGGCTTGCTTTTTCTTGTACACGAAACCACGAGTACCCGACATACCGTTCTCACGATAGGAAATGGATATTTTTTGGAAAGGTTAGTTTAATGCGCAAGGAGGACAATATACTGGGTTATGACTTTTCTCCATATCACAGTAATACTGCTGACAATACCAATTCGAAACAAATTTCCATCTCATCTCTAATGTTTGATCATTAATATTTTTTTCATCATAGATTAATGAGGGGAGTATTGATATAAATTGAGATAGCACTTGCGTGTTACACAACTTTGTTTTATTTTTAAGGAAACCTTTGACAATCTCCCTACTGTTTGTTGATAACTTTTCTAAGAAAACCATGAACCTAGAACTATTCCTTCGCCAAGACAAAGTACCTTTCTGTATTATGATGGATCTGAGGCTTTCAACATCTTGCCTTGTCATCAAATCAGAGCATATCAGACGAATCAATACGGTAGGGCTATCAACTATGTATGCTAACATAGATGCAGCCCGAAGGTATTCAATCGCTTTATCCCGATCATATTTTCCATTTTGTAAATTCTTTTCATTTTGTAAAGTTTCTTGAACTAATTCACTAAAAGAAAACTCGCTCACAAAATAGTCAAGACTCGCGGGATTTAACTCCACATAATTGCCAAATTTAACTTCATGATTGCCATAATTCCAAAGAATAGCTTCGTGACGATGTATCGCACGAATCGCAACCAAAACAGAACCAGTAGGAAGACCGATGAAATTAGCCCTTTTACTAAGCAATACAGCATTCGGAGCGCCATCATTACAGTAGGAGATGTAACCACGATATCTACTGGCATCAATATTAGTTGTGGAGTAATCAGTGGGATATGGAAGGGGTGAACCTCGTTTATTCCATAGTATCCCTTGATAATCACTTATGCCATCCCCAGCTTGAAAATCGCGATCTGCAAAGGTCCCATAGCCGACCAGATCTAGATCGGCATTTTTAATTTTGAAACTTGCAACTTTCTTAAGATACACCTTATCGCGAGCATTATCATCGACAGATTTGCCAATAATAGAATCATCGAAAATAGTTCTTGGATCTTCCTCCACATCTAACACCCATAGTTGAACAAGGTCTAAAGGTCCAATTTTGAAAGTATCAATAAAGTCGGCTCCAAAAATTTGACGAAATTTGTTTCCATCAATAGTTCCTACTTTTTGCGTTTCATCATCCCATATGTTTATCCGCGATTCGGAACTACTTTTAATATGAGTCAAATCCCAAATTCGAGTGGGTTTTTGATCATCAATATCATTTTTGACCAACTCGGTCCCTACCGAGTTGCTTTCAAAAATATCTTGAACCTCCCGACTCTGATGCAGCGCAGCTAAATGTATAGGAGTCCAATTTTTATGCGCTTTCATCAACGGGTCTCCTCCTTGACTAAGCAACCATCTAAGCGCCACAATATCTCCAAGCCCTGAAGCAAGATGCAAAGACGTTAGTTTCAAAGTTCCTAGCGGGGTGTTTATAGCACTTATGAACTCTTGAGAAGAAAAATTCTCTAACGAAAACCCACAACAAAATTTGTCATCGAGAATGAATTTATGAAGCTCAAATGCGACACTTTTCTTTTCATCAGAAGAGTATGAATCTAATACTAACGATTTAAAATAGTCTTTTGCCGCCACATATTGACTAGCGTCAAAAGGATTAGACGCTGATTTTAAACTTTCATTTTCGTAATCACCCTGAATGACATCTTCTTTTTCTTGTTCAATTGAGCCAGCAGCACCACGACCTGGCAGATTGAACCAAGTAAACATTACAAACAACGACAATAACTGCTGTCTAAACTTAAACATCATACTCACACCCAAGAGAAGTATTTTAATTTTCTTTATCTAGAACCAGAATTGCATCAGAGACTTGACGAGGCACTGGTCTACCCAAAACAGGTACTTTATTGGCCGAAAATATTTCAGTACCTCGAAAAATCATTGAGGTAGAACCACTCCCATCAAGATTGACTGCTATTTCACACTTTAGCCCTATCATAACTTCGGCAAAGAAATCCAAAGTCGCCTTCTCGACGGCAACGAGGTTCCAATCATCACCTCTTGATACACATATTCCTGATCTAGAAACAGCCTGCCCCCCCCTAATATGGGTTAAACTGTCGAGACCTCCTTGCTTCTTGCCGTTTAAGACTAGAATAGGATCGACGGCTAAAACAAATTCCATTTGATAAAATTGTTCCTCTTTCAAATAAATCTCATTATACAAACATTGTTTATCCTTCATGCTATCCGAAATACATTCGACAGTTTTTTTATTATTATAAGGAACGAAAATTCCACTGTATGCATCTTTTAAATTGAAGTGTTCACTACCAAATACCCCAATCATTCCGGAACGAGTCCACCCTATTGAGCTAGAACCTGAATTAATTTTATACGTTTTACTATCCGTAATCAGGGTGCCTTCTGGATATGCAGCATACACATTACCCAAACCAAGATTACGTGTAAGAGCATGAACACCTAGCAGAGTAGCAACACCCTTCAATGAAGCAAATCGTGCAGCAGGACCGTAATTCCAAAAACCTCCGTTGATTGCGGCAACCGCATTCTTTCTTCGAGAAATTTCCGCTGTAGTTTCGGGTCTTTCAAAAGATTCAGTTGCCTCTATTACGATCGACTTTTTCCTTGGATCTATTTTTAAAATATGCGCTTTTGTTTTTATCCCTACTCCAACATGACGCGAAAAATATTGAGCGCTTAAATCAAATGATTTTGCAGCATGCTTTCTTCTGATAAGGACTTTCGCGAGATTATCCGAGCCCATAAATGGGGCTTGAGAACAGTAGTCAGTTCTATCAAAATTACGCAGATCTTCACAAACAGTTTCGACCAAATTGACTATCACCTTGTCAGGAATACTAACCAAACGATGAATTGCTCTCTCCAATTCAGCAAAGCTAAAGAGTTCTATATCCTTAAGGAGCTGCCTTGACATATCTAAGTCTGGATTCTCCCAATTGAACCAGCCTTTTGCTAGATCGAAGGCATTGTCAAAATCAACACGAGCAGCTAAATATTTGCCATTTTTCGATATATACCCTTGATTATTTACGCTGCGATCTCCAAGACCAATCCAATCCATAGCAATCTTAAGCTCTGCAGCTTTTTCAATGCGATCGATGGGTGGCTCAAAAAAGGATGCTGGCTCAAAGCCTATGAGTTGCTGCGAAGCAAGCATAAGCTTACGTTTCGATAATAAACTAATTCTCTGACTTGCTTCAGCAGGGTCCTTCAACTCCTGTTCTAATCGATCTGCTGCGGATTTATCCAATTCTCTCTTAATGAGTTCATTTCCTTCTTCATTATTTAACACAAACGTTACAAGAGGGGTCTGATCCGGATAAAAGGTATGTAATATTCGCCCGCCTATATATTCATTAACTGGCTGGAAGCCAACTTTCACAATCCATACAACTTGGCTATGATCGCGAAAGATCCCTCCAGAAGCTTCACCATAATATTTTCTGTCAACCTGTTTCAAATCTTTAAGAGATAGGGCTAGATCACTCAATCCTTTTAATCCTGTCTTTGGACATTGATCTTCAAGATTAAAACAAGGAGTCATTTCTTGGAATTGGACAGGACTAGCAAGACCGTAATTGCGTAACGAATTTCTATAATTTCGAACTTTATTTTTTTCTTTAACAAAAGCCTCAAGAAAGGGCTCGTTGCTTTCTGCTAGAGGAAGAGCTTTCAATCCCCAATGGGATTGCATCTCCAATTCGTCGTCATCTCGCTTATCTATAGCCAAGCTAAGGGTGTGAGCCCCCCCCTCCCGATCACTTTTAACAGTCACTACCGGAAATCGGTTAGTATTTAATTGCAATGCTGTATAAATTCCTCGGTCGATTAAAATTTCGCCAAACTCACCTGGGGAAACTCCAATGCTAATAAGATCTTTGAAAAAGAAGCCGTGCCTTGGCCCACCTTCGACAATTACGAAAAACATCGACTTGCCATCTTCACTTAAACCTACTGCACTACGAGCAATTCTCTCATTGTCCGTATAATCAATTGCCACTCCCTTGTGTACTAAAACTATCACTTCAGCTGTTTTATCTTCTACACTCACCCCTGGTCTTGGATTATCTTGGATTGCTCTTATCGATCGCACGACAGATTGGAGATTAATTTCAGCACCAAAATATTTGGTACTTTCTTTCATAATTTGAGGCCCTGAAATCGCAATTTGGGCATCAAATTTTTGCAAAAATCCGCTTGATTTTACTTTTATATTTTCCTGTCTTTTATTTAGGTCTGTAAACAAATTAATACTTGCATTTTCAATAGCAACTCGAATGACATGGATACGTAATTTTCCATGATCCTGTACTTTTTCATCAAAAAGATACTCAATTCCTTGGAAAATTGGGGTCCACTTATTTCTCGAAACTGCCATAGAGGCAAAGGCAAATTGCAAAGAGAACAAGAACAAAAGGAGGATTTGCGGTGAAAAAATATTTATCATCCAAGCTTCCTCCTGTAAAAATTTGAACCATGTAAAATGATTTATCTTATTATCTTAGCTCGTAATAGGCTGTGGATACTGAGGAGTCTGAAAAGCGTGGGCAAGCAAAAACGTGCAGTCTTCGAGGTAACACCTAAGTGAAGGGAGGATATACAACACGGCGCGATTCTGCAAGTTAAAAATCTTAGTCCGGCTTGACAAATGACAGTACCGGCCCTGGAGGGAGCCCCGTAAATTATTAACCGCTGTCTCCATAGTTAGTTACGGCATCGTGGAAGAGGACAGGGATCACTGCAATTGCGCGGAGCCCATCGCTGTCGTTTCTGTAATTCAAAAAACCCTATGGAATGAACCACTGTATCAGACCGAGGACTTAAAAATCTGCTTTATACTGTTTCTCTATTGTGCCACCGAGAGCAAAAAAAAGGCGCCACGCGCCCCCTAGGAATGAGTAGCTCTCCGCTCTCTTGCCAGTAAACGCAACACAACACAGAGGACTTAAGCTCTTTAAGCTTTATCTCCAAAGAAACAAAATCTCCTAGGCGCTTTAGCCAAAAAGGCATAAAAAAGATAAGGCTTGTCCTCAATTTGGAAACATTCAAGATTTGAAATTCATAGGGAGGTTTTCTAGGATCGCCGGGGAGAATATCGAAAATATTTGACCGATGCGCAACAAAGAAGGCCTCCACATGGGTTCTAAGATTGCTGTCTAGTCGAATTGACGACACGCCCAAGCCGATTTAACAAACAAACAAGGAACTCATAAATGCCACTATCTTCTGCTCAGTCGAGATTAAAAGCGGACTACAAAGTTGCCAATATGGCCGACAGTATGGTGGAGTGGGGCCGCAAGGAAATCGAACTCGCTCAAAATGAAATGCCAGGTTTAATGGCTCTTCGCGCTGAGTTTGGCAGCAAAAAACCCTTAAAAGGGGCTCGAATTGCTGGTTGTCTACACATGACAATACAGACAGCTGTCCTCATGGAGACCCTGATTGAACTTGGAGCTGAAGTACGTTGGTCCTCTTGCAATATCTATTCAACGCAAGATCATGCCGCAGCAGCTATGGCAGCCAAGGGGATCCCTGTCTTTGCGTGGAAAGGCATGAGCGAGGAAGAGTTCACCTGGTGTATTGAACAGACTCTTGTTTTTGCAGGCAATCAACCCCTCAACATGATCCTCGACGATGGGGGCGATCTAACTCAGATTGTGCACAACCGCTTCCCTCAATACTTGAAATCCATCCAAGGTCTGTCTGAAGAAACCACCACAGGTGTTCACAGACTGTACCGTATGCTCCAAGAAGGCCAACTCAAGCTACCTGCTATCAACATCAATGACTCCGTCACCAAGTCAAAATTTGACAATCTGTATGGATGCAGAGAGTCGCTTGCTGATGGCCTTAAAAGAGCTACTGATATCATGGTTGCAGGGAAGGTCGTGGTCGTGGCTGGTTATGGTGATGTTGGTAAAGGCTGTGCGCAATCTATGCGAGGACTAGGAGCTCGAGTTCTTATCACAGAGATCGATCCTATCTGTGCCCTACAAGCTGCTATGGAAGGCTATGAAGTTCTGACCATGGAAAGTGCCTGTCCCGTTGGTGATATTTTTGTCACTGCCACAGGTTGCTGTGATGTTATCACCGGTCAGCATTTCTTAAACATGAAGAATGAAGCCATCCTCTGTAATATTGGCCACTTTGATTCTGAAATCGATATAGCTTGGCTAGAAAAAACGGTCGGAGTGAAAGAGGTCAATATTAAACCTCAGGTCGATCGTTTTATACTCCCCAATCAACGCTCTCTCATCGTTCTTGCTCGTGGCCGTCTCGTCAATTTGGGCTGCGCTACAGGTCATCCGAGTTTTGTCATGTCCAACTCTTTTACCAACCAAGTTTTGGCCCAACTCGAACTCTGGACCAACCCAGATAAATATAAAGTTGGTGTCTACACTCTGCCTAAAAGTCTCGACGAAAAAGTAGCTCAGCTCCATCTCAAAAAACTAGGGGTGCATCTCACCCGCCTTACAACTAAACAGGCTGAATATCTTAACCTGCCAGTTGAAGGTCCTTTCAAACCGGATCACTATCGTTATTAGTTCTTCCCTAGCTTTCAGCAAGGAGGGGTCAGGGGAACCAGCTGCGCAGTTTCCCCTGGAAGAAGATTCTCTAAAGAGGGCGTTCCCCCCTCTTTAGGATACTCCCCCCCTTTTTCACGTCAGAGTGAGGTGAAGCATATGCTGGGCGATGGGCTCCTCTGGGATTTCGTGAAAACAAAGTTTGTCCCTGTAGCGGCAGGCGCTTTTACCATGCTTAGAGCAGGGTCGGCAGCCCAAACGACTTGAGTAGGCTCTACTTTTTTCGAGAAAAGGACCGAAACCAAAACCCTCTATGGTCGGACCAAAGAGAACAAGAGCAGGGGTTCCAACAGCCTCAGCGATATGGCTGAGGGAAGAGTCATTGCTGAGCAGCAGAAGAGCTTGCTTCAGTGCCATCGCATTTTCCCAAAGTCCGATCTGCCCACAAAGATTCAAAACCTCGCTGGGCCAATCTAAACTTTTAAGCAAAGACTCCGCCATGAGGGCGTCATTGCTGTCTCCTAACAAGACTAAACCTGGGACGGGTCGGCCCTCGTCTTTTACTTTCTTAAGAAAACTAGCCAGAATTCGAGTGAAGACTTCGATGGGTGCTCTCTTTGTCTCATAAGAACCCCCGCAGGCTAGAGCTACCCATTGCGACGAAGGCTGCCTCAATGTGCTCAGCCAGGTGCTTGGGGCCTGGTAATGCCCTATTTCCAAAAGCGGATGGGGCTCTGGAATAGGTGCTGAAATTAGTTTTTTGTAGCTCAGAGCTTGAAGAAGAGCATCGCTCATCAACTTGTGCTGCAGCTTAGCGGCAATGAGAGCCTTATCGGGAAGAAGCCGTCTGCGCCCATACACCCGCCCCTCCAAAACAAGCCTCCCCCTTTGGAGATAAGATTTAGAGCAGCTGAAAACAGGCCGTCTATAGGCCTTTTTAAAGGCCTTCATCACAAACCTTGAGCGTAGGGTGGTCTGTAGATCCACTAAGATATCCACATCTTTCAAGGACTCTAAGATGGCGGTGAGCTCACTCGCACCTGTCAGCTCCAGGCAATTCACCGAAGGAAAAGCATCCCGAATCAAAGAAAGAGACGGCTCTTTCCCTATCCAAAGAATCTGGATGTCAAGAGACAAGGACTTCAATAGGTGCAGGCAAGAGGTAGCTAAAACAACATCACCAATACTGCTGGAACGAAAAATTCCGACTTTGAGCACCGTTATTTTCCTGCCGTTCAAAAGTTTGCAAGACTAGACTACTCTACGTTTTTCTTTGATATAATCTTTGGCACATCATTCAAAACATAAAAATCTCTGTCTGGCAACCTGCAAAGTCCTGAAAAGGGGGTAGGAGTGAAAAATCTCGAAGCGACGCCTCTGCTGTTATCAACAACCCCGAACCGAAGAAAAGAGTTCCAAAACGCCCTCATCTCATCCTGCCTCTGTCTCTTCACTATAGTTGGCTGCAGCCAGCCTCTGAAAAAAATATCCGATCCGATCTCAGCGGCAAAAAAAACTGTGACCATCAAAGAACAGACGGAACTCCATTCTGAATCTGGTCTGAATATCTGGCAAATGGGAGACACGCTCCCAGAAGAACTTCTCGTACCCAGTTCGCTTGTTCAGACCAGTGAAGTCCGTAAAGACTATGTTGAACTCCGTGCTGGCCCTGGATCGGCTTACCCTCTGGAAAAACGCCTGCTCAATAAAGGCGAAAAACTTGTGCTCCTGAGTAGAATCGGTTCGTGGCGGAAAGTCCTCGCCTTACGTGATCATGAAAAGGGCTGGGCTCATATAAAAACACTAGGGCCTGGTCACAGCAAAGAAACTCTTACGATCCGAACTAAGGATCTCCCGACGGTCTATACCAAAAAACTGATTTCCACCGTACAAGCCTACACGAAAGACAGAGAACCCCTCTCTGTGGTGATCCCAAAAGGAACAACTCTGGGCTGCTTTCAGAAGTTTTCCAATCGAGTTCTGGTCTGGGTCCCCTCGACAAACAGCGTCGCTTGGATCGCAGCTGAGGATATTCAATGAAAATAACTAAGCCAAATTATGCTCATCTGCTCTTGTGGGGAATTTTTTTACTCACCAGCTGTAGAGCTCGTCCTGAGGCGGTGATCGCCTTCCACATTCGGGTCAAAGACAACAAAGGTTTGTCTCTTTCCGGGGCAGAGGTCTTCGTCGAACGAAAATCCCTGGGACGGAGCGACAATCAGGGGCTTCTCAAAAAGACACTTTTTCTAAACAAAGAATCCTCTGTTTTGATCGAGGTCAAAAAAGAAAGCCCTGAGGTTCACTACTCTCCTTTTATGAAGAGAGAAACCCTCAGTTCAGAGGACTCCCAGCCCCTAGAGCTCGAGGCAGTTCTTTACTCCGTCCCAAAACTTGGCGCAAAAGAAGAAGGGGATGACCTTCCCCTGCCCGACAAAGAATCTCAGGACGCTACAAACTCCCAAGTTAAGCCGAATCTAGCAGCAAAAATGAAGGCGAACATTAAGACCCCACCTGTCGTCGTGGGCAAAGCGATCCCAGCTGCAAAGAATTTGCCCTTAGCGTCAGCAACACTCTCAGCAGCAAAAAAAGAGCTAGTCCCCACTCTTTCGAAAAACAGCCCTGACTCACCCCTTCCTGCTCTCGCTAAGACTCCTCATTCCCTCTCCCTTCTTCCCTCTGTAGAAAAAAAAGTGGAAAAAAAAGTGAGCCCTGAAGAAAAACAGCTGACTCCTCCTTCGCCAACAGCTTCTGTGGAATCGAGATATCTCAAAATTTACGCTTTTTCACAGGTTCAAGGTCACAAGAGACCACTAGCAGGTGTGGATGTCCTGATCGGAGAGAAAAAACTCGGCAAGACGAGTAACAAAGGAACTTTTTCTGTCCCCATGCCTGGTAAACTGGATTCCTTTGTTGAAGTCACTCTCCTCGCTCCTAAACTTTCACATCATGGCTCCACTAAAAAGGGGGGCAAGGAGAAGAAACACTGGCTACCGGAAAGATTCACACGCCATTTCACCCTTTCTGCTAGCGATATAAAGATCCAGAGAATGTTTACTGATCAAACACCGTCCCCACTGAGTACATCTAGTCAGCTAGAGGGAACTGTGCTCCGAGTCGATCAGGAGGGCAAGGTTGTCATCAATATAGGATCCTTCCAAGATAAAAACTTGCGAGCCAGTTCAAGCTTCTCCGTCTTTGGGACCCAGATCAATGAGGGGGGCAACCATCTGAAGAACACCAAAGTTGCCGAACTCATCCTTCAAAAAATAGGCCTCGCTACCAGTGAAGGTTATCTATCCAACTTAAAATCGCGTGCTTTTGTTTATCCAGGAGATCGAGTTGTTTTTGATCAAAATCATCCTCAGAAGACATCAAACTTGATCAGTACCAAAGACAAGTCCCACAAGGAGGGCTTAGGAGAACCTTTAAGCTCCGGAGGGGCAGCTGGCTCCCCTAAAAAGATCCCCCTCTAAGAGGATCTAAAGACTGGGCATTTACGAGGTGTAGAATGAGCACAGAAACAGAAGTTCATGTTGAAGAAGAAAAGAGCACCGACCCCAGAGATTACCTGACTGGTCCCAAAAAAAAGAAAAAAGATTACGTCGTTTTTGCGTTTAGCGAATCTTTCGACAAAGAAATTTTGACAGCGATGGAATCCTTCATCAAGAAGAAGTTCCCAAACCTCTATATTATCAAAACACCGGGACTGAGGGAGATGTCTCGTATTGCCAATCGCCAACTCCGACTGATCATTCTAGACGATACGTTCGCAGGCCTAGCTCAGAACATCAATATGATCAAAGAATTAAAAGTCAAAAAACAGGAAGAACGACTTCCCGTGCTTTTTTTGACAGAAGACCCGAACGAACTCGTTCGACTTTACAATAAGGATCTCCTGCATTACCAAGAAATTGACTCCTACCTTTCTTATCGAAACAAATCGACGACAGATATTCTCTGGCGAATCCAATCGTCACTCCAGGCAAAAGAACCCCGAAGGAGTCAACGATACCGACTCAATTTATCAGTTTTCTTTTCTGCCATGGGGAGTCGAGACAGTGAGCCAGGAAAAATTCTGGAGCTCAGTCTTCACGGGGCCGTCCTCCTCAGCACCAAGAATCATCTCTTTAGAGAGCGAGAGCAGATCCAAATCAAAGTCCATAAGGGAAAAAACTTGTTCTCGCTTTCAGGGGATGTCATACAGCTCTCTGCAAAAGTACGCCGCGTCTTTATGGGTGGTAATAAAAGTGCTCTCAGCTGGGAACACCTCAATGACAGTCAAATCTTGCACCTGACAGAACTCCTCACCAATTATCTCCACACCCAGAGCTTACTAAAATCCAAAGCTTAGTTGGGAGGTCTTGCAAAGGAGGGGGAATAGGAGAAAACTATGCAGTTTTCCGCTATTCCCCCTCCTTGCTACTTTGTTGGGGCTCGGCGACAGCCTCTTCTATAAGCTCTTTGGCTTTTTTAACCACTTTCTTATGCAAGCGATCTAACTGGGCTTCAAAGCGAGAGGGATCGACCTTAGGAGGATAAATCAACTCACTGAGAAAGTGAGTCAGCTTCACAGGCCTAGGCACTGGAGAAAGACCGAGCCCTCGAGCAAAAAAAACAGGGATTTTAAATTTTTGATAGGCCAAATCGGTCAAAGCTGAGGGAAAGACTTTGTAGATATCATCTGCCTTAGGACAAACCGCCACGACGATAGGTGTCTGCGTTTCTAAAGCGACACGAACAAAACCTCGCCTCTCTTTCCACATAATCTGGTAACGCTCACTTGAAGGACGCAAAGCCTCCTTCATCCCGCCTGGCGCGACAAAAAGCATCTCTTCATTTTCCAGCAAAGACTTTGCTATATCTGGTTGCCCTTCAAAAGCTCCAGCCTGATTGAGGTAGTCTCTAATATAGGGAATTTTAAAAAATAACCTGTCGACAAGAAAGCTTGGGACACGCCCCGTCTCTTCATAGAGGGCTTCTGCTAAAAGAGAAATGTCATAGGTGGCCAGACTGTGAGTGGCAGCGACAAGAAGACGTCCCTTGGGAGGGATGTTCTGAAGGCCAAACACTTCGTGTCTATGATATAATCTCAAGGCCTTTGCTAGAGGAACCGTGTATTTGAAAACCTCTTTGTTCATAAGCGCACTCTCTTCCTTAGTTGAAAGGTCCTCTACCTATGTTCGACCAGACAGAACTCAAACCAAACCCTAAACCTTGCCTCTTCTTAGATCGCGATGGGGTCATCATCAAAGATACAGGGTATCCTCACGAACTAAAAGATTGTCAAGTTCTCCCAGAAATTATCGAGATTATCCAGTGGGCTAAAAAGAACTCATGGCTAACCATCGTTTTGAGCAACCAGGCAGGAATTGCCAAGGGTGTATTTAGTGTTAAGGATTATGAACTTTTTACTCAGCATTTGCACGAAACATTGGCTAGTCAAGGAGCAGCACCCGATGCCTGGTACTACTGTCCCTATCATCCCGAGGGAACAGTACCAGAATTTAGAAAAGACAGCTCTCTGCGCAAACCTGGAGCGGGCATGCTCCTTCAAGCTCAGCGTGAGCACAATGTAGATTTGAATCGAAGTATCATGATTGGCGACAGGATGAGTGATGTACTTGAACTCACTGGGCCACAATACCTACTCCTGCGTGGGGCCTATCCTATCGATCCATCCTATCCGCTAGCCTTTAACGAGCATGGAGACATCTTGAATTTTCTTAAGCAGCAGCTCCCTCTATCTTCTCAAAGAGAGAGCACCGATCTTAGTCCTAAAATGAACTCTATTGTGATTATCCCCACATACAACGAACGAGAAAATATAGGACCTCTTCTGCAGCAGATCTGGATCTCTTGTCCTCATCTTCATGTTCTCGTCGTCGACGACAACAGCCCCGATCGAACGGGAGCATTCGTCAAGGAATTGCAAGAGAGGATGGAGATGGAAGATCCTCAAAGCCCTAAAAAACTGTTCCTACTCTCAAGAGAAAAAAAAAATGGCCTAGGCAGAGCTTATCTTGCAGGTTTTCAATGGGCTCTGAGTCGAGGTTATCAGAAATTAGTCGAGATGGACGCTGATTTTTCCCATGACCCGAAGAGACTCCAAGCCATGCTCGATGGACTTGATCACCATGATTTTGTTATAGGAAGCCGCTATGTGCCAGAGGGTGGTGTAGAGAATTGGAATCTCTTTCGTAAAATCCTCAGTCTCACAGGCTCCTTTTATGCAAGAACGATTCTAGGTATTGCTATACAGGACTTCACTGGGGGTTATAATGCCTGGAAGGCACAGGTCCTCCAAACCATCGACTTAGGGACTGTACGCAGTGAGGGTTATAATTTCCAAATAGAGCTTAAATACAAAGCAGCAAAAAAGGGATTTCATTTTAAAGAAATCCCCATACTCTTCTCGGAACGTCGAGCTGGTCAATCTAAAATGTCCCTGCGCATTGTCCTAGAAGCTATCGTCGGAGTCTGGAAACTGCGCTAACACCAGCCTCAGCAAGGAGAGGCTAGGGGAGAGCTAACACGAGCCTCAGCAAGGAGGGGCTAGGGGAAACTGCGCAGCTGGTTCCCCTAAAGAAAAAGAACTAGTCTTTTCTCCTCACCAAATAAGTTCCAGCATTGGCCTTCGCATCCTCACTTTGTTGGCGTACGGAGAGACAGAAGTAGCCTTCCAAACTAGGAAGATCAACCTTCCCTCCACTAGAGTTCCCTGTCTGACAACGATCTGTGTTTTCCAGTTGACAGCCTCCCACCTTCAATTCGAAGGGACAGTTCTCTGTACATGTTTTAACGAGATCTTTTCCTGAATAAGGACATGCTGTGTATTCAAATTCACATTCTTCCCCGTCCTTCTCCAGCGAGTTTGAACCGGAACAGGCTATCTCCATTTCGCTGACAGAGATCGAGATTTTTTGCTTAGACTTCTTAGTTTCTCCCTTTTCTTCAGGTGCCTTTTCTTCACTTAAGCGAAGGGTGCCTTTACCCTGGAGGACTGGGGGTGGGACTGGAGCTTCATCCGTAATACCGATTTGGAGGGTCCCTTGACGAGAGTTCTTATTTTGAGAAAGGGCCTGAGGTGCAGGACCATCTTTCATCTTTAATTCAATCGCCTTTTCCTCACTCAAATGGAGAGGAGCCTTCCCCTGTGGAACCTCAACAACACCCAGCTGCAGGTTTCCTTGCCGCAAGGAGTTATTGTCTACAGAGCCGGGAGGAGGTTCAGAAGCTGATTTATTGTTCAAGCTTACGGAAGCACTGGCTTTCTCAGCGACATCTCCCTCCTTACAGGCAGGGGATGTCGAGACCATAACAAAAAACAAAAGCAAAGAAAGTCGCCAAACTCCCTTGCTTCGAAGGAAGCTATTTTTACAAGTCTCAAACATAAAGCCCCCAGTAAAGCCCAATGCCTTATCGGACCTTTATGGACTTTCCAATAGTTCTAAGATTTTGAGCTTAGTATCGTCAAGAATCAGCCTAGTTACGATGAGCGATTTCATAAGTCCCTTCACTTTCTCGTCTATATTCACAAACCTGGAGCAAGCTCCTTCTGCCAGAGAAAGCTCATTGATTTTCACTGCTGAAAACACGATTAGACCCACCGATATCATCGCTTTGACGAGAGGAACCACCACAAAAAAAGTTTTGATCCCCTGCTTCACAAGCCTAGACTGTTTGTAATTTGCACCCAACTTCCCTTCCAAAGGTAAGGTTCTGGGCACACCTCGAGTCTCAGGGCTGTCTTCGTCGTGAGTTGGGGCAATGGATTTGGGGTCAAATTCACCATAGCGTGTGTTATTCCACTTACTCAATTTTCCATCTGAGCTGACCTCGAGTTTCCCAAAAACTTTGGTCCCCTCCTCTGCCATGTTTCTCACTAACTCTCTCTGGGCAGGACTTTCACCAACCCACAGTATGCCCTTCTCTCTTCTTATTTCCTGAGTCTCGATATAATCCCTACTAAAAACATATGGTTCACCACTGGAGTCCGTCAGCACCCTCTTCGTATAGGGATCATCTATATAAAACACCTCGGGTTTAGCATCCGTATAAAGTAAACCTCTTCCTTTATCTCTGGTCAGAAGAACTGACTTTCCATCGACCTTTACCGTTCTTTCTTTTCGGATAAACGTTCTCCAATCCCAAATCCCCTTCAACTCCAAAACGAGAGAGACTCCAGCAGCTACCCCCCCTATTCCTGAGGCTAGAATTTGAGCCAGAGCATCGAGATTAATCCCTGCATGCCCGCCCATGCTTTCCAAGATTTGATTGATGATGGGCTTATCAAATTTGAGTGCCTTACCCCCGCCACCAGACAAGTCCTTAAGCAAAGAGGAGTCTTCTATAAGCAATTGGCTCAGGGTCTTCCTTTTAAGTTCCGGACTCAAGTTGAGGAGAGAAGCAAGTTCCTCGCTAAGAAAAAAATTCTCAAGTCCCTCTTCTCCCAATTCATCTAGTTTGGAAATGGCTTCCTTTCTCTCCTTAGAGAGTTTTATCAGACAGCCCGTCGGTTTCTTCAAATCTTCGGCAATGCTTTGTGCCAACTCCTTAAATTGCGAAATATCCACCCTCATTTTCAAAATAGCATTGTCATGCAATCTGAGGAGTGAGATCAAATTTTTTGTGCGTTGAGGATTCTGATCTGGAATGGGAGCTGGTTTGAGGGAGGATTTAAAAGTCTGCCAGGGGTCAGGCTTGTCTCGAGTGCTACTTTGTTCCAGTCGAACATGAGACTCCAGTTCTAAACCTTTTTGTGTCAGAGGAATCGATAAAATTTCTTTAAAATTCCTTGTCCGTCCATAAAGACAAGTTTGACTGTCCAGAGGACTCCCAGTAGGACACACTCGATATTCCAAAAAGAAAGGGTCTGGCAAACTATAGTTCTCAGTATCTTCTTCCTTCTGGGAAACCGAGGCTGCTCCCTGCGATGGAAATATCTCTCCAGACTTAAGTTCTCTTACCGAGAAACTGAAGCTTGTCAGAAACACATCACCGACAAACGACTCCGAAGTCAAAGTATAAGAATTGATTTCTAAATGAGGCAGCTCGTCAGTTCTTCCTGAACTCTGAAGGAGCTGAGATTGAGAAGGTGCCGGACTAGGGCTAAAAGGCAATTCTGTTTTATCCCGCTGCACCCCTTTGCAGGAGAAAACCACCCCTAACAAGCTTAGAACGGCCCCACAAACAGTCCATCTTATGGTGCTCTTGCTCAACGGACGTCCTTTCTTACCTATAGCTTACTTTACTGATGTTATACATGAGATCCCCTGACCGCCTAACAGCATTGTTCCTTGGCCTTCGGGGTGGGGATGACGATGATCGGGTTCGTCATCCCTGGAGTTCCGTCATCCCCACGCCGTAGTGAAACGAAGGCGGTCAGGGCAATGTCATTCGGTTAAGGCAGAATTCCTTAATCGTCTACTTTATCTAGCTCGATACCCCTCGACTTCGCTCGGGGTGACGGGGGCTTTAACAAGTTGGGAGGACGTCACCCCGAGCGAAGTCGAGGGGTATCTTGCCTTAACCGAATGACATTGGCGGTTAGGGGATCTCATGCGTAACATCGGCTACTTAAGTAAACAGCCACAGCTGCTTCCTCTCCCCCAGTTCGGATAGTTTTTCAAGTTTTGGCTTTGCAACAACGGCATAGGACTTCTCAAAGCTAAACGTGGGGATAGGTTCACCGCTTTCATGCTGTCTCTTGATTTCACTGAGAAAAATCTTGCAACAAGCCTTACACGCTAACTTAGGAGGAGGGGTCTTCCCTCTATAAAATCGATGAGCTAGACAGAAAACCTTCATATAAAATCCTTTGTTTACCTCGGGACGAGGCCTCCCACCATAAGCCAGGATCAGGAAAGCCTCCTACTCATTCTCTGCAGGATATGTGCCACCACAGATCCAGAGCCATAGCCCTAGGGGAGTCCGGAAACTCTCCAACTCTGCCCATATGTCCTGCTCATATTTTTGGAATAATCTAAAAATTTTACGAGTGGTGTCTTGATCTTACAAGAATACGTCTTTTTTTAAGCAGGATCTACAAAAAAAAGGTCTGTCTTTTTTTAAGACAGACCTCCGTGCTCAGTTCGACTAAATGTTGTAGCTAATTCCGACAGCTGTATAAGAGTCAAGCACACTCTCAGGGGGGCTTGCAGGGTTCGTCTGCTTGATCCCAGGTGAAACGGTATAAGACAGTTTTAACGAGAAGTTAGCATTGATTTTAATCCCTAGCCCCATCCCAGCACTAGGTACAGGAGGCAAAGAATAGGCCTTAGGTTCTGCCTGCTCATCTCCAGAAATCCCATAGGTGGTGACCACATAGTTCTTTTTGACCATACCGACTTGAAGATAGGGAACAAAGACCTCCCCATAATAAAGAACGAGGGTGAGGTCTAAGGAATTTGCTATCGTGCGAATTCGCTGCTCGTAAGAAAAGTATAGATCGAGAATATCCAGGTACTTATATCCTTTCAGGGTAGTCTCCCCCTGCCGATGGGTCACCCCTATCCCAAAATACTTACCCAAATCCTGAGAAACGGAGGCAGTGATGGCCTTGCTGTCCTCATTATTGAGACCAAGGTTGTTATAGCTGGCCGAGCCCTGCAAGCTGAAGTGGGTGGCCGCATAAAGGGGACTGACTAGGCTCATAAGAACCGAGATTCCCCAGCAAGTCAAAATCTTGGACAAAATTTGCTTTATTCTCATACCGAAATTATAACATAGCTCCTGAAAAACTGTCCTCTTGCCCAGGTGATATGGAGTAGCTGTGAGCTCAAAATTCGAAGCCCTTGAAACTGAAGAGAAACCTTACAGGCTATCGGTAGCCTGTATTTTCCTAGATCAGAAGACAGATCAAGTCTTGGTCGGCCTCAGGAAGGATCTACGCGACGAAGCCTGGCAATTCCCGCAAGGGGGAGTTGATGAGGGAGAGGGACTGGAAGCGGCTCTTTATCGAGAGATGGAGGAGGAACTCGGGACCCGTGATTTTCAAATTCTAAAAGTTTATCCTGATTTTCTGAACTATGATTTTCCAGCAGGGCTAAGATCTACCCTCGCTCAGCGATATAAAGGGCAGAAGCAAAAATGGTTCTTATGTGCCTTTCATGACGGAGCAGGACCTAGGCTCGAAGAGGCTCAAGATGATGAATTCCGTGCCGTCGAATGGGTTAGCCCCGAAATGGCTCTCAAACGGGTGGTCAGCTGGAAGAAGTCTGGTTATGAAAAGATTCTCAGCGACTTTGGACTGTTAGCAAGTAGCGGTAGACGGAGATAAAATCAACGCAGCACTAGGAGCAGCAGGCAGGAATATGGCTAAGCTCTTGGTGGCTTTTTTACGGCGGTTTATTTTGAAAATAACCAGATGGCGAAACTCGTAAAGAAATAACCTGAATGAATGCAAGCAACAAATGAAACGAAATTCATGCAAAAAAAATCTCATCGTCCAATTTTGTTGGTCTACCTTTGTATAACATTCTCCCTGTCGTTTTTTCCCGTGACGAGTTCCTTTGCTGAACCTCGCTCTCCATTTGATTTTCCTGAACCCATAGTTGAACCTTCGCCGAAAATATTCCTCTCTCTTCCTTTAAACAGCACGGACACCGTTGTCGATTTTGACGTATCGCCGCTGCGTGCCGAAGTGGCTGGGATTATTAAGTCTACTGGAGGAGCAAGCGAGAAAATCATCCTTTGGAAGATGGATGCCGGTGGGAAGCCGCAAATAGCTTCACAGAGTTGGGACTTACCTAAAGAGTTGAGTCTGCAGTCCCTTACTTGGCACCCGTCAGGACAGGAGATTTTTCTATTGGGATCTCGGTCCGGTCAATTTGAAATTTTGAAAACACCTGTTACTGCTTTGAAAATGGAAGTGATTTATAAATCAAAGAAGCCGTTGCGTCGTCTAGTCGTCGGTCCTCGACCTTTCGAGCTTGAGTCCACGCAGTACCGTTTGTTCTTCGGTATAAAAAAAGGTGACGGGCACTATGCTGTTCGTACCATTACGGAAAACGGAAAACGTGAGTACTCTGTGCTCGACTCGAAAGCAGATAGCCTTGTGATCGCTGGCATGAGAGGAGCAGATTCGGATGTAATCATTGTTCCAGATGCACTCCCAGTCAGCTTTCATCCTGCAGGTGATGTTATGATTTGGGAAGACAACAAGCATTGTTTTCACAAAGCCATCTATAGCGACGATCATTGGTCGCGAATGGAAAAGATTAACAAGACTCCTCCAATCTGCGATGGCTCACTAACATACACTCCCAACGGCTCTGCGTTGCTACAGTGGAAAAAAGGCAAGCCCGGGGTTGAATTTCGCTGGATGCATGAAGCGAAGACCGAAACCTTGGCCGCCGCTATCCTATTCCAAGGAACACCATCCTCTGTGGCTGACGGTAAAGGTATTGTCGGTTTAGTAAAAACGGGACAGCAAATGTCTCTACAATACGTGCCCATTGATGTCCCGCTTGCAGACGTTATTAACGCTTGGATGTATTTGGAGTCGAGCAAAGATAAAGATTTATTAACCAAAAATTCTGGACTCTTTCGCCCGACTACCTATGAGCAACTTTATCAGCTCTATGATTCCGAATTGTACAAATGTGGTGCTTATTTATCAACACATTCTTCCCGACCTTATTTTGTTTCTACTGATATTTTTTGGGAACTCTACTCAGCGGCATTTGAGGGGGTATTTATTCTTTCAGAGCGTGAGATGGCTATTCCGGCTTTTTGGAGTTTTGTTGAGAAAGCAGCTTCGGAACTCAAAATTCGCCATGCTGACTCTAGATTATTTAAAGTACTTTCAGCTTTAAAGGACGTTAACTCGAGTAACTTGACAAAAAATCCCGAGACTGCATTGATTTTAAAGGCCGCGGGAAAGCTTAAATCTACTTTAAATGAGGTATGGATAGATTTTGGAAATTTGAAACCGCGTAGTCATTATACGACAACCCTTGCTTTGCAAAACTATTTCAAAGCTATGAAGTATTTAACACAAATCGATCTTTCCCAAGAAGATATCCTTCTCCTAAAAACTTTATCGAAAGCAGTTCAGGATGAAGCAAAACAATGGATTCAGGCATATGAAGCATTCACTGCGCCTTCCCGACGTCCTCTCGTTTGGGAGAGTTCTAAAACAATTCCAGGCTACGTTCTTAAACCTGATCTGAAACCAGGTCTCTTTCCTCTTTCTTGGGGAATAGATCATGAAATCTTGAACAACTCTGTCTTTCATCAAGATTGGCCGAAGGAAAAACGAATTGAAGGACCCGGAGGCATGCGCTTGTTGCCGTCTGGTTTGGACCTAGCAAGTGTTTTAGGGAGTGCAATTGCAGAAACACTTTTAGATGAAGCGAATGAATTTAAACAATATCCACCTTTGAAAGTACAATTTGGTGAGTTGAGAGAACGACTGAAGAAATTCAAGCTAGCTTCTGATGCAAGGACCTCTCTTTATTCACAGTGGATGGATGCGCTTGGAACACAATGGTCACAGCACATCATATCCCCAGGTCATGTTATGCAAGATAATTTTTGGCAGATTAAACGCCTTCAAACTGGCTTAGCGTCTTGGAGCACTCTTCGTCACGCCACAATGCTGGTTAATGAGCGCAGTGTGGCGGAATGCGGTGAAGCTGGTTTCGAAGACATAGTCATGCGGCCTCCGCGTGGTTATGTCGAACCAGATCCGGAAACTTTCGAGGCTATTGCTGGATTGTTTGAAACGACTATGGCCTGGGTTAAAGAAAGCGGCAAAAAGTGGAAAGGTTCCGAGCCTCGAGAAAATAATAGTGGGGAGAAATCCTCAGCCAGTCAGTCTCTACAGCAAGGCATTCTTCGTCGTTTGGAGGAATCTCGGGACAAAGTTAAGTTCTTTCGTGATGTCGCCAAGAAAGAATTGCAAGGAATTGCATTGTCTGCCAAAGAGTACGAAGAAATCCTGTATGTAGGCCGAGCTGCAGAACATAATTTTCTTATCTTCAAGAGTTTAGCTAGCAAGGATTTTGCACTTTCCACCCCTCAACCTGTAATGAAAGTTACAGATGTCGCGTCAGTAGAAAATCATGAACCCTTCCTTCTTGTCGGAGTGGGCACGCCCTGGGAATGGAATCAGCTGGTGCCATTCTTTGGACGGAAGCAAATTGCGAAAGGTGTGGCGTATTCCTATCAGGAGTTTCATTCGCCAAAAGTTCGATCGGATGACGAATGGCGCGTAATGCTGAAGAGTCTTGCTCCAAAGGATGCTCGTCCAAATTGGGTTGCTCCTTTCATTAGTGAAGATAAGGCATCCTGTCCTCCGAAGGTTCCCTAGTGAGAAATTATTTGTTTTTAAAAATTTATTTCCTTGGACTCCTATTGAGCAGCTTCGGCACTTACGCTCTAGGAGCAAGAATGGTATTCACCGGAGATATCCTTTTATCTCGAGAGGTGCTGAAAGAAATTGAGTACAAAAAGCAATCTCCGTGGTTCAAAATGGGGACTTTTCTTTCTTCTGCTGATTGGGTACTAGGCAATTTAGAAGGAGCTGTGGGAGACCCGAAACAGTGTGCTTCTTCTAAAGAGAAATTATGCTTTGCGACACCCACTAGCCTTATACCACTCCTAAAAGAAGCTGGCTTTTCCGCGCTTGGCATAGAAAATAATCATAGTGCTGATTTGAATGACGATGGGAGAATCGACACGGAGCAAGCTCTTACGGCAAATCGCATATTCCCTTTAACCTTTGATCAATCACCAGGATTTTTGCGCTTAAAAGACAAGACAGTGGCTTTCATCACTCTGACTCATGTTGCGGGGAAGGACGCCAAGAAAGTCGAGATTCCTTCCAGTGTATTGTTGCAAAAACTACGACTGGCGCGAGCGCTGGCTAACTGGGTAGTGATTTATATTCATTGGGGATCAGAATTGTCAGACTGGCCCCATACGGAACAGTATAGACAAGCAGAGTGGATGATACGTAATGGTGCTGATCTCATCGTAGGTCATCATCCCCATGTCGTTCAAAAACCGGAATGTATTTTGGGCAAGCCGGTCTTTTTTTCATTAGGTAATCATGTTTTTGACCAAAAATATCCGCTCACAAAAAATGGACTCCTTGCAGATTGTCAAATAAAAGAGAATAAACTTATCTGCGATGCCATGTCGACTCAAACACCTGCCAATAGTTCGTTTCCAGTCTTAAAAAAGTCTGCTTATGAATTGAAAAACTGTGAGGTTCCTGCAACGCCGTCGATCAAAATAGGAGAGTACCTGCTTCAAGCCAAGGTCGGTGAAAAAGGCTGGAGCGATGGAGAAATTGTGCTTGAAGGTCGGAAAGGAAAAACAAGACTGTGGCAAATTGTTGCCAAGAAAATACTTTCTATGGAACTTGCTCAATTCAATACCAACACAAAAGAACAGCTCCTTTTTAGCTTAGAAAAACATCCATCCAGTATCGATCAAGAGCTGGGAACTCGACCTTATGTCTATCAGGTCACTGCACATGGAATCGTTGCAAAGTGGCGAGGATCAGCTCTTGCCTGGCCACTTCTTGATGCTAAAATCATAACCATATCTTCACAAGAAAAATTGCTTTGTGCTCTACATCGAAAAGATTCTTTTCTTCTTTTAGATCCCACCTCAAAGACTACCCGTACTGCAGTTTATCGTTGGAATGGTTTTGGTTTTACGGGTGTCGATGCTGTTGACTTCAACGCGGTGTGTAAAAACTATTTTTCCTTCTAAGCGAGACGTTCCCCCAAACTAAGTTATTGCTCTTTTACTCGGTTCATAAATTTTTTTGCAAACTTTTCGGGGACGTTTGGTTCATTTCTAGGGGAGACAGGAGAACAAGAAGATGCAACTATATTAGCGAAAACTAAATGCAATTACGCTTTTCCTATTGCTAGCAAGGAGGGCCTAGTTTAGCTTTTTGTCCAACCCAAAAATGGGGAGGGGGAGGGAAAACCCTCACTAAAGAAGGGGAACCCTGAGCCTCCTTGCTGGAAGCAAAAGAATTGGAGAAAACTTGCCACGTACTGCTATTTTTAACTTTATGTTTGGTTTTGGGCTGCTTTTCTTAGGGATGTGTGCGGGTTTCTTCGTGGTCAATGACGCAGAACAGGCCTTCATGCAGTCCAGGCAGGAACAGTGGCTACTCTCCTGGACTTACACTCTGCTCAAAAGTGCTCATGGGCATTTGTCGAGTTTTGCCCTGATGCATATCCTCTTTGGGCTCACCCTGCCCTACTCCCGACTGTCTCAGAAAATTTTTATAGGCCAAACTCTGGGACTCTGTCTTGGATCTTTCGCTATGGGAGCCCTGCTGCCTCTACGCGCGCTCCTCACCCAGAGTCCGTCGGGAATGGACTGGCTAGGACTCGGGCTAGGACTCTGCCTCTCCCTCTGCACTCTTTCGGTTGCCACTCACATCTATGGCCTGGGGCTTAAATTCTTTGAGAGAAATTTGGTAATGTAGAGAAATTGTTGTTTTAAACTAAAACCCCGAATTCATATCGATTGATAAACATCCCTAAAACGATATCGTGCATACGCTCTGTTTTTGAGAAACAAATAGTCCTCCTTGCTAAT
>JAGNWK010000141.1 GCA_017985985.1 Oligoflexales bacterium | reverse complement strand
GTAGATGGCAGCCCCGTAGGAAGCTACCATAGCTGCATTGTCTGAGCAGTAGTCGAGTTTGGGGAAGAAAAAAGGGATGCTTCGCGAAGTTCTTTTTGACGGCTTCATGTTCGCTCCGAACTTCTCCTCCATCATCTGCCTGAATCTTTTGTTTGCAGAGACGCCTCCAGCAATGACGATCGAGCGTATGTCTCTGTTTTCTTCTGCTGCGATCTGAAGCTTGCGCAAGATCTGCCCCAGAGCCTCTTCTTGAAAGGCAAAGCAGATCTCTTCTTTTCTACGCTCGGAGAGGGCTCCATTCTGGGATTCTTTTTGAACTAAGTAATAAAGATGAGTTTTTAAACCGGAGTAACTAAAGAGGAGAGAACTCTGATTCATCATCTTAGGCATCTCGAGAGAGGAGCTGACGCTTGCTTCATCTCCCAAGGAGTCAGTGAACCGACGGGCCATGGCCTCGATCACCGGCCCACCCGGATAAGAAAGGCCGAGGAGCTTAGCTACTTTGTCGAAGCATTCGCCACAGGCATCGTCGACCGTGTACCCGAGGAGCTGGAAGTCGAGGGGGTCCAGCATCCTATAAAGATGGGTGTGCCCTCCAGAGGCGACGAGAGCCAGGGAAGGGAACATGGTGGCCGTATTTTCTTCGGAGTAAAGATCCGTCTCCAGTCCAAGGAAGGCCCCGTATACATGGGCGTGTACATGGTTTACAGGGACGAGAGGCAGTGATCGCATCATAGCCAGCCCCTTTGCAAAGGAACTCCCTACCAGTAGCGAACCTACCAGCCCTGGGCCATTTGTCACAGCTATGAGCTCAATGTCCTCTATCTTTTTTTCCGAAGACTGGAGACTTTCTTCGAAGAGGGCTCCGATGACCTTCAGATGCTCTCTTGATGCCAGTTCTGGAACCACTCCACCAAATCGAGCGTGAAGGTTGAGTTGGGAGGAAATAAGGGAACTAAGCACCACACGGCCATCTTCCAGAACCGCACAGGCCGTATCATCACAACTGGATTCTATACCTAGGGTCAACATGACGACTTCTCTCTTCTCAATGGTCTACTCTGTTTAATGCGATACCTCTCGACTCGCTATGCTCGCTCGAGGTGACGAGGTCGCAGTAGAGGGCTCGCTCGAGCTGACGAGGTCTGCCATGAAAAATTTAGACAAGTCGGTTCAGGGTGACGCTCTCCCAACTCGTTAAAGCCCTGTAACTCGAGAGAAATCGAAAAACCCACGTCACCTCGAGCGAGCATAGCTAGTCGAGAGGTATCGCATTAAACAGAATTTACGAATAGTCAATTCTGGATGACATTGGCGGTCAGGGGATCTCATAAGTAAACATCGCTAAATAGTTACAACTTCTTCAATAAATTTCTGGCTGCTTCAGCCTCTGCTGTTTTGGGATGCTTGCTAAGAAGCTCTTTGTAATAAACCTTTGCCGCATCTTTTTCTCCTAGTTTTTGGAAGCAGTCTCCCAGTCGGAGTTGAATTTTAGCTTGGTGGCTCTGGAAGAAATGACTTTGGAGGATTTCGTTGTAAGAGACAGCCGCCTCTTGAATTTTGCCAGTTTTGTAGAGGCTTTCTGCATAGTAGAACCTTAGCTCCTCCTTGTCTTTGGGGCTGACCTTGGGTTTGGCTTGGATGAGCACGGGGAAGGCTTCAGCTATGGATTTATACTGTTTTTTTTTGAAGGCGGTACGGACTTGTCCAAGGTTTTTGAGGGGGACGAGTGTTTCTTGGGGCACATCCTCAGGGGCGGTTTTTCCCCGTTCGGCTATCTGCTTTTTGGCTCTGCTTCCGTGTTCGGAATCAACTTTTTTTTTTCCGAACTCCTCAAGAGCTTTGAGCATGTCCGCTTGAGCAGCTTCTAGGGAGTGAAGCCGGTCCCATAGATCTTTTATATTTTTAGCGATAGAAGGCTCGTCGTCGGTTTGTCCAGGCAGTTTGCCAAGTTTGAGACCCTCTCGCAGGGCGTCGAGTTCTCCCCTTGCTCTAGCCACTTCAGCTTCCAGCTGTTCAAGTCTAGTGCCGGCGGCGGCCATCCTTTTGTTGGTAGCCTCCCCTTTTTCTAAGACAGCCTGCCCCTTCTCCTCTGTTTTTCGTTCCAAAGTCAGGAGGCGGGTCTGCACGTTGAAGAGGTCTTCACGGAGTCGCTCATTTTGGTTGATACAAGCCGTGAAAAGGGGAAGAGATAGCCAAAAAGCCCAGTTCTTTTTCATCACAAACTTCCTATCTTTGAGGGGGAAAGTAATCGGCCCATGAGTTAGGTGTTTCGTAGAGTCGTAGTTGGTGAATGCGGATCTGCTTATTTTGTGCCAGAGAAAATGCATCTTGGATCTGCTCGTAACACCAGATGACTATATTTTCTGCCGTTGGGATGAAGGGAACAAAGAGAATTTCAGATCCCATCTGTTGCCCGCCATGGACTGTTTGCGAACCCTCGAAACCCTGCATCAGGGGGTCTTCCCTGTGAGCCATAAACATATGGTCGAGGACATCGTGAATTTTTTCCATAGCTATTTTTTTGATGTCGGCGAAATCACAAATCATGCCCTCATCGCAAGCACCTTTATTGGACTGGATGGATCCAGAGAGGCTGAGTTCAAGGCGGTACCTGTGCCCATGGAGAAATCTACATTTATTTTGGTGGTTAGGAACGCGATGGCCCATATCCCACTCGATAACTTTTGTGATGACGATCATGTCTGAGCCTGGAGACTGGGCTCGAGAATACTTCGAATTTTAGCCTTAAGCTGTCGGATAGAGAAAGGTTTTTCCAAGATATGCGAAACTCCCTGGGTGTCGAAAAAATTAGCCTTATCCTGAAGTCTGCTTCCAGAGATGACGATGATAGGTATCAGGCTGTTTTTCTTCACTTCTTTGATTAAATCAAGCCCATTTAGGATAGGCATGTAGATGTCGGTAATAATGAGATCAGGACTAGAGGCCTCCATCATTTTGATAGCCTCCTGACCATCTATAGCAGTTGTGAGTTCAAATTCGTCTTTTAGGGCATATTTGAGCAGCTCGACGATATCATCTTCGTCATCAACGACTAGAATTTTGTATTTTTTCTCTTGAACACCCATCTTGTCCAGGCCTATTTTTTTCAGAAGCACACCTAGTGATTTTCTCATAACTTAAATTTTCTGTGGACTAATTTTTTTTAGTCTGTTTACAGGGTCTTATGTTCTTTAGGGTCACAGCACACAACCCCCCCGTCCCTACATCGGTAGAAAAACGTGGGAACCTGAGACTTTGTTCCGTTGACGGCAATGTTTTTTGAAGTATGCTCACTTACGGTTTTTGTAGCTAAGAGGTCTTAGCTCATAGCATAGCAAGGAAGAGGGTTTGGGAGAAAAGCTAGCTCTGAACGATTGGGTGCGCAGCTGTTCCTCTCAAAAATTTTAGGGGAACCCTCTGTGAAGTTTCCCTTAACTCCTCCTTGCCACAAGCTAAACCCTTAAAAACCCAGGAGCAGACGAGATGATAAGAGCTAAGGTTTCTCCAATTCTCTTTGTGTTCTGGTGCTTCCTTTCGACCCAGTCTTCTGTTCATGCTGCTAGCGAGTCTCCTCCCCCTCCCCATGATACGACTCTAGCCCTGGCTGATGTGGTTCAAGCTATTGTGC
>JAGNWK010000076.1 GCA_017985985.1 Oligoflexales bacterium | reverse complement strand
GTTACAAGCACGATAATAAATTTTTTATCTGACAAGGCCGTCGGGGAGGCCTGCAAGGACGAACCTGAATCACGAAACGAACCGGTAGGGGAAGCAGCTCCCGAGGATTTAGAGCTACCAGGACCCAAAGATCCATTATCACTTGAGGAGGCCTTACCATCATCACTTGAGGAGTCATTACCCTCGCCCACAAGACCTAGGCCCCCAGTTGCTGCTGTCTTCTGCAGTTTATTTTCTTCAGTAAATCTTAATATATCTTCACAGATTTGATCTTTTTTAGAAGAGGAAAAGTCACTAAGCAGTTTTTTAACTTCGGCAGAAACTGAAGTTTTCCCATCTTCTATCGTCGCTTGAAGAAGAGCCATACTATCGAAAAAACTAAGGCATTCCTCACGTACGACCTTCTCAGCCTGAAGATGTTCACTCATAAGATTTGTCAAAGTCTTGTCTGGATTTTTGACTTGCTTGTACGGCAGTTCAGAATAAACACCACAGGCTAATGTGTCAGTAAGAGCAGCCCTCGTACAAGCTTTGACCTTGAGAGTATAATCTCCTTCTTTTAAATCGGGGACTATAGTCCTTCCCACCGAGACTTGCTCTTCTGGAAGGCAAACCTTGGTCTTGGCATCACAGATACTATACTCTAAATAATCAGTCTCATTGGTTCCAGAAGCTGAGAAAAGCAAGACCTGATTCGAACCAATTTTCAAACTGTCCGTTTTAAAATTTTCAACTGTTGGCGGAACGGCATCCATGCCTGCTAAGGCTAGATTTAAATCTTGCTCCGTTGATGAATTTAGACTCGGGAGAGGCTTTGAAATTTTGGGCTTACAAAGCACACACACAAGATGAGCAAGGGCATCAACATGAATTTTAGTTTATAGTTCATCACCATCTCTGCTGATTCCTGCAAGCTTTTGAATCCTTCTTCTCAAGTGCCCTTTCATTTCAATAGTGACCAAAAAAAATTCTGATTTCATAAAAGTTTATTTTTTACGAAACTATCTTTCCCATTAAGATAGTTATAATATGAGCTGCCAGTGGACTGAAGTCATCCTGGGCTCCTGCCAAGATGAGAAGGGCTCTTTTAAGGATGTCTTGGTCTAGGTCTTGAGTGGATCTCATCCTCGCACCGACTCCCTTATCGACCGCCTTTCCTGTTATAAAAGCACCATTATGATAACGCAGTTCCTGATAGTCTTCTTCAGTATTGAGAAAAGTAAGGACCAGTTCCTCCAAGTCCAGAGACCCTTTGCTTTTCGTACGGACCAGTAAATCAGTCGGCCCTTCTCCACGAAGACAGGTCCAAGAGTCGTCCAGATACTCTGCTTTCAAAAACTGCCTAGCCAGGGCTTTCAGAGAAGAGCCTGACTTCAAGGCTCCCATCAATTCTTTGAGCAAGATCAGATCATGAGCTGTATCCGAGGTAAAGCTATAGCCAAGGATCAATGCATTGCTGTTGATATAAGTCTGTTTGGCAAAGACAGTGATACTTTGCCCTAGAAAGACCAGTTTCATTTCTTCTGAAAGAGGAACCGTCTTTGAGTCTGTAGGGCCACAGATAGCGAAACCAGAAAAGCTGATATTAGCGACAGGATAAGTCTTGCCCTCCCTGGTCTGCACCTGAAGGATGTCCTTTGAACAAAGAGGATACCTTTGGTAGCGTCTAGCATCCTTCTTAAGCTCTTTGAGAATTTTGGCTTCTTGAGAAGAAGAGTTCTTCGGCTTAAAAAAAGCCAGGACTTTGCCAAGGCCGCTTTTTGAAGGTGAAGAAGAATCACTCATCGTAGCCTCTTAGTGACTGATCTTACGCATGAGACTCCCTTAACCGAATGACTTTGGTGGTCAGGGGATCTCATGTGTAATATCGACTCGTTAGTACAGCTGCTGCTCAGCACTGAGCCCTGCAATCGTGCTCAAAAAAGTTCTTTTCAGCTTAGAAAGGTCCTTTGCCTTTTCTTTCTTCTCAGCTGGTATCCAGAGAAAATAGTGCTGTCCATAGGGAGGCGTATGCTCAGACTGAACATGGGGGTTGAATCGTTTTAAGTCGGAGATGGGTAAATCTAGGACAGAGGCCACTCGATGCAAAGATGTCTGCGGGGGTATCTTTATAGCTGCCAGCGCGGGCAAGACAGCATCTGACTTTTGCAGTTTAAAACCATACTTTTCAGCGTGCTCACCAATCAAGGCTGCAGCTACAAACTGAGGAGCATAGTCAATAGTCTCTCTTGGCAAGGCCCCTAGCTCGACCAAATCCCAATAGTCCCGGGTTTTAGACCGCATGATCACATTCATGATCCGTGTCTCTCCAGCGTTATAGGCCGCTATAGCCAAATACCAAGAACCAAACACATTGTGCAGATCTTTCAGATATTGACAGGCAGCTAGGGTCGCTCTGATGGGATCTTTTCTTTCATCCACATAACGATCGACTCGAAGATGATACCGACCAGCTGTTGGACGCATAAATTGCCAAATACCCACAGCCTTTGCCGAAGAAACGGCCTTCAGCTGAAAGCCACTTTCAATCATAGCTAGATAATAGAGATGAACAGGTAAATCATGCTTTTTCAAAATATACTGGATGACAGGTCGATAGTAACTTCCTCTGTAGAGGAACTGCTGAAAGGATTCTCTCCCATCGCCAGTGAAGTAGTCTATCCACTTCCGAACAAGCCTATTGTTTGCCATTTTTTCAAATTCTAGCACATTGTAACTTGAGCTCGAGTGGGACAGGACCGTCTCTAGATCATGAGGGATAGTCAAAAGGACATCGGGACCAGAAGAGACCTCTTTTTTAAGTTCTTTAGAAGAGAACTCGCTAGAAGAGGGTGTGCCGTGTTGTGTCCTACAAGCTAGGAGAGACAAGATGAGTCCAAAGGAAACAAGCCGCAGGGACCTTCGCTGTGTCGATAGCATCATGAACTTTTGCTCCTCGGAGTCATAAACGAGTCTTCTTTGTATTCTAGCATGAGAAATATTGACGAAGTGGGCAAGACTGACCTAGTTTCCTAATCTAACATTAAAGCCTCTCCTGCAAGGAGGGTGCTAGGGGGAAGACTTGCCCTGAGCCCGTTCGACTCCTCAGGGCGGGCTCCGCCGAATGGGTGCGCAGCTGGTTCCCTTTAGGACACAGCTATCGAGAAAAAACATCTCCTAAAAAAGGTATGTAACATGAGCAGTTCAGGCGCTAAACCAGTTGTTTTCTCTGGTATGCAAGCTACGAGCATACCCACTCTCGGCAATTACCTGGGAGCGGTCTCTCGATGGATAGACATGCAGAGAACTTGGGACTGCTACTTTTCAGTGGTAGATCTACACTCGATCACAGTCGCTCAGGATCCCCAAAAGCTAAGAGACCAATGCTATGAACTGCTGGCTTTTTATCTTGCCTGTGGACTGGATCCTGCATCCTGCACTCTTTTTCTGCAATCTCATGTCCCCCAGCACACCGAGCTAGCCTGGGTCCTAACCTGCTTCACACACCTTGGTGAACTCAACAGGATGCACCAATTTAAGGATAAGAGCCAGCGACTTAGCTCGCAGGACCTCGGAGGCGTAGGAGCTGGGCTTTACGTGTACCCCACTCTTATGGCAGCCGATATTCTCCTCTACGGAACACACAAGGTCCCTGTGGGGGAAGATCAGAAGCAACATGTCGAGCTGACCCGAGATATTGCCCTACGCTTTAATCGTCGATTTCAAAAAGAAGTCTTTGTGATCCCGGACCCCGTTATTGGGGAGAGTGGCGCCCGGATCATGGATCTCCAAGATCCAGAAGCCAAAATGAGCAAGTCAGCAAAGAACCCAAATGGAGTGATTTTCATCCGAGATGCAGACAAGGACTTGGTCAAAAAAGTAAAAAGTGCTGTAACAGACTCCTCCTCAGAGGTGAATCCCGAAACGGCAGGCCCCGGCGTTCACAATCTTATCGAACTTTATGCTGTGCTTAGCGCTAAAACCGTGACGGAAATGGAACAGGTCTTAGCAGGCAAACGTTATGGAGAACTCAAGGGTGAACTTTGTGAGCTTGTTCTGGCTACGGTGGCGCCTCTCCGTAAGAAGACAGAAGATTTCCTACAAGATAAGAGCTTCTTGGATAGAACCCTGAGGTTAGGTGCAGAAAAAGCTATAGTACGAGCACAGAAAACCCTCGATCTTGTTCATAGCAGCCTTGGACTCGTCTCCAGAGCTAAGCTTTAAAGATTGCTTCGCTGACGCTCGCAATAACGGTCAACTCCGTCACCCCGAGCGAAGTCGAGGGGTCTCGCATAACCCAATACATTCATTTATACGATATCCCCTGAATTCCTCCAAAAGCCTGCGAGACAGGGCAGAGATCGATATGATTGAAGTTTTCTCCGGAGCTCACTGAAGCCCTTGCTGATTATCCTGATTTTTGCTAACAAGGTAAATTTGCCCTTACGGGATCAGATCAAAGGAGATCGTATGGTTCTAAAGTGGAATACTCTGGTAAAACGATTGAAGTCGCATCTAGCCCCACATGTTTTGGTATCAAAGTTCTTTTTCCTGCTGAGCTCCTACTCGCTTCTACTCGGTACAGAGACCCTCCTATTTGTTCAGCCCAATTTCCTAGAACACGGGCATGGACATGGTTCGGAAAATTCTGGTGCCGGCGGCCCAGAAAGCCCTCCGAGCACCGATGGTGGTGATCAGGGTAAATAAGTCATGTGCAAAGGAGCGCTCACCACTGCAAGGAAGAGGATTTGGGAGGAAACGGCGTAGCTAGTTCTCCTGAAGGCCCGATTCTAGGGGTAAGCTTCGTAGAGGTTTTTCCCTGACTCCTCCTTGCAACAAGAGGAAGAATTTGTGAACCCTGACAGAGCGAGCGAAGCAAGCACCCAGGCCCTCCGATCTAATTTACGAGAGGCCCTCTTTGAGTTCAGGCGTAAACGATCTCACCTTTCCCTGCGCGCAATTGCCCGCTACTCAGGGGTAAACCGTTATTTTTTAAGCAAGCTCCTCGACGAAAGCGACGAATCTAGCTCCCTGGATCTGAACCAAGTCGTTTTGCTCTCCAAGTACATCACATCGAGGAATTCTATCCGGGAAGCTCTGGAAGCTACAAGCCAGGATTTTCAGGATATACTGAGACAAATTCTCAATCCTGAATACCTAAGTCAGAAGGATATAGCCCTCAACCTCAAGGACTTAAATTTATACGATAAAGACACCTACTTTACATTAGTCTTGTCTTCTTATGCTCATGGAACCTCTCGCTCCTGTATTTCAAGGGTGCTGGGTGAACGAGGAGAGTTTATGCTGGAGAAACTCTTGAAGAAAGGCATCCTGCTTGAAAAAGAAGGGCGAATCAAGCTTGCCAAAGGCAATGAGTTTACTCTATCAACTGATGTTCTGCGGCAGCATATTCCTAGATATCTTGATTTCTATAGTTGCGATAGGAATTTCCAGCAGAAAAACTTCATTCATGTCTATTCGGAGGGCTTGACTCGAACAGCTATCAAGAAAATTTACGAACTTCACCAAACTCTCAATCGGGAGATTCAGGCCATCATTAGCGAAACAGAACATCACGGAGATATCCCCTTCTTCTCGTTCGCTTGTATGGATCAGATTCTTGAAAGTGATACTTAGTTCTTAGCAGGAAGATGGAAAACTTTAGCGCCGGAGAGGCAGCTAGTTTCTCTAAAAAAATGGTGCGGTCGAGAGGATTTGAACCTCCACACCTCGCGGCACCAGTCCCTCAAACTGGCGTGTCTACCGTTCCACCACGACCGCACAAAAGAAGAAAATTGAGGGACAGCTTCTATGGAGAAGGAGCTGTCTGAGGAGCAGGAGCGCTAACTCCCTCGGGGCTTTTCACAGGCTCAGTTTTAGGTGCTTGTGGTTTAGATGTTTTTTCGAAAGCAGCAGCCTCATCTGCAGCTTTCTTCAACTCTTCCTCTGCACTTTGCTGCATTCTCTTCGCTAGGCCAGCTTGACTGCCCCCTTCAAAGATGGTCAAAGTTAAAGAAGTCGCCATAAAAATAAGGGCTGCACCATAAGTTAACTTACCAAGAAGAGTGACGGCCCCAGTTGCTCCAAAGAAGCTCTGGGAATTTCCCCCTCCAAAGGCAGCACCTACACCACCCTGATTACCACCTTGAACCAATACAACGAGGATCATAAACAGGGCAACGATAACATGGACAACGGTTATTAATGTTTCCACTAGTTTACATCCCTAAGTTGTTATTTCTCAAAAATGTCACCTGCGTTGCTGTCTTCGACGCTGCGTCTTGAGTAGCTAAACTCAAAAAGAAACTGAGCTGCTGATTCCTCGACGCCTAGCAGCCAACATGTTTTTGAAAATTCACCCTAAGCCAAAACGTTCACTTCAAACGAAGGCCTCAAAGGCTGTGACAAAAACATTAAAAAAATATAGAAGAGGTGGTGGCACCTCCCGGAATTGAACCGGGGACACATGGATTTTCAGTCCACTGCTCTACCAACTGAGCTAAAGCGCCGTAACCCAACTCGAGGATGAGAATTTACGATGACCAGAAAAAATAGTCAACTTCGCTAGATAAACTCTCTGCGGCTGAGAGCTGCCTCGGATAAATATAACACATGAAGGAGATCTTTTGAAAAATTATCCTATTCAAAACGCGAAACAAGTTTGCGTGATTGCAGGACCTTGCGTAGCTGAGTCTTATGAACTCCTCGATGAAACAGCGGACGTACTGTCCTCTCTTTCCCGAGAACTTGGATTCCAGCTCATTTTTAAGGCTAGTTTCGACAAGGCCAATCGGAGCGCCTTCAATAGCTATAGGGGACCAGGACTAGAGCAGGGCCTCGAGTGGCTTCAAAAAATCAAAAAAAAATTTTCTTGCCCCATTCTTACCGATGTACATGAATCCTCGCAGGTGGGGGCTGTAGCGAAAGTCTGTGACGTCATTCAGATTCCTGCCTTCCTCTGTCGACAAACAGACCTCTTGATAGAGGCTCTCAAAACAGGATGCTTTGTAAATATTAAAAAAGGACAATTCATGGCCCCATCTGCTATGCGGCACATTGCTAAGAAAGCAAAGACCTTCTGCGAAGAAGAAGGGACTAGCTGTAAAATTGCGCTTACAGAAAGGGGATTTTCCTTTGGCTACGGTGATCTTGTCGTCGACATGCGATCCTTCCCCACATTAGCGCAAGAAGGAGTGCCTGTATTTTTTGACATCACCCACAGCACCCAGCGGCCCCCTGCAAACGATGCTCAGACTCTGTCAAAAGCTGACAGGAGACAGGCCCCGATTTTAGCAAGATCAGCAACAGCGACGGGTTACCTGGACGGGTACTTTATGGAGGTTCACCCCAAGCCTAGTGCAGCAAAAAGTGACGCAGAGGCTCAGCTTGATTTTCATCAGGCCAAAGCTCTACTTTCTCAGCTAGTTCCTTTTTGGCAGGAAGTCAAAAAGATGAAAGATATCGACTCAAGCTTCGTATAGCCTCTTTCCACTGCTCAGCAAGGAGGGGTTTTAGGGGAAACTGCGCTCAGCAAGGAGGGGTTTTAGGGGAAATTGAGCAGCTGGTTCCCCTAAGAAATGAAACTAAGTTAAAAAAAGTTCCCTTGCCTTTACATCGACAGTAAATTTCCCCCCTTCTTTAATGTCCCCAGCAATAAGAGCTCTCGCAATACGACTTTCAAGCTCTCGTGCTATCCACCGCTTCAGTGGGCGAGCCCCATATTTGGGATCATAAGCACTTTCAGCGATATGAGAGACGGCAGCTGCCGTAGAGGCCATGTGGATATTCCTATCCTGGAGACGCTCAGCAAGTTCTTGCAAGAGAAGAACAGTAATGTTCTTGATCTGTGCTTCTTGCAACGGAGAAAAGATGACCACTTCGTCTACTCTATTCAAAAATTCAGGGCGGAAGTGAGTACGTAATTGACTCATCATCTCGTTCCTGACCTGAATTGGAATATCCCCATGACTAGAGATTCCTTCGAGCAGAAGAGGGGCGCCAATATTAGACGTCATAATGAGGACAGTATTCTTAAAGTTGACGGTTCTCCCTTTACTGTCTGTCAAGTGACCTTCATCTAAAATTTGAAGCAGAAGATTGAAGACGTCTGGATGTGCTTTTTCAATCTCATCAAAGAGGACGATGGAATAAGGTCTGCGACGGACGGCCTCGGTCAACTGTCCACCCTCTTCATAACCGACATAGCCTGGAGGGGCCCCAATCAACCTTGATACAGAGTGCTTCTCCATGTACTCAGACATATCGATGCGCTCAATATTTTTTTCAGAATCAAAAAGAGAGATCGCGAGGGACTTCGCTAGTTGGGTCTTACCAACCCCAGTGGGACCAAGAAAAATAAAAGAGCCGATGGGTTTTCGAGGATCTTTTATCCCAGCGCGAGACCGCAGAATAGCCTCAGAGACGAGATGCACAGCCTCCTCCTGCCCAATTACTTGCTTGTGCAGATCATCTTCCAGTCGGAGAAGTTTCTTTCGTTCTGCCTCAACAAGTTTGCTAATAGGGATCCCCGTCCACTGGGAGATGACCTCTGCTATCGTATCTTCATTGACTTCTTCTACCAGCAGTTTCTTTTTCCCACTCACTAGTCCTTTCTTTTCTTCTTCAGCCAGTTTCTGCTGAAGAGAGGGTATCAGTCCATGTGTTAGCTCGGCTGCTTTGTTAAGATCGTAGTTCCTTTGGGCCTCATCCGCAGCAAGCTTAGCAGTATCAATTTGACGCCGAATACCCTGAATTTGGGTGATAACTTCCTTCTCTTTTCTATAGGCGTTTTCCAGCTGTTTGCCTTCTTCTCGAATATGAGCAAGTTCTTTTTGCAAGACTTCAAGCCTGGTCTTGCTCATATCGTCTTTTTCTTTTTTGAGAGCGGCTTCTTCGATCTCCAAACGCATACGTTTTCTGACGATGGCATCTAGTTCACTCGGCATAGAGTCGATTTCTGTCCGAATCTTGGCACTCGCTTCATCGATGAGGTCTATCGCTTTATCGGGAAGAAATCGATCGCTGATATAACGATCGCTAAGCACGGCTGCCGACACGATAGCGCTGTCCTGAATCCTCACCCCATGGTGAATCTCAAATCGCTCTTTGAGCCCCCTTAGAATAGAGATCGTATCTTCTACGCTAGGAGGACTTACATAAACTTGCTGGAAGCGACGCTCCAGTGCAGGGTCTTTCTCAATATAATCACGGTATTCATCTAAAGTGGTGGCGCCAATACAGTGCAGTTCACCCCGAGCGAGCATGGGCTTCAGCATATTCCCGGCATCGATAGCACCTTCCCCCTTACCAGCGCTTACAATGTTATGAAGTTCATCGATAAAAAGAATGATGCGACCAGCACTTTTTTCGATCTGGGTGAGCACAAACTTCAACCGCTCTTCAAATTCTCCCCTGTACTTGGCTCCTGCTATCAAAGAACCCATATCTAATGAAAATATGGTTTTATTCTTCAGTGATTCGGGCACATCCCCACTCACAATTCTTTGGGCTAATCCTTCTGCTATCGCAGTTTTACCTACCCCCGGTTCACCAATCAACACGGGGTTGTTCTTGGTCTTCCGTGAAAGAATGCGAATAACCCTCCTGATCTCATCATCTCGACCGATCACGGGATCTACTTTCCCTGATTTTACTAAGGCAACAAGGTCGCGCCCATATCGTTCCAAGTTGTTTTCTTGACTTTTTTCTGCTGCTTGTGGTCCCGACATATCACACCTCCCCCATTGAGAAAAAATCTGGAAGTTTCCGAATTGAAAAACCAATCTCTCTCTGCTGGCTCATTTTTTCCTAGCTCTATCCGAAATCAAGCTCGTACACAAGATAAGACTGATCCTTGCTTTTGCAAGATGGGCATTTATGAAATTTATATTGAATCTACAGAATTACTTGCAAGCCATGGAGCAGAGCTTGAATGAGCCAGTCAGCCTCAATCGCCTTCTCGCTCCCTTTGGTCTTGGTCATGGGGGCGAAGAAGATTCTACGCTCTTTATCGGTATGGTTTGCGACCATCTTCTCAACTCTTACAAGAATGACGAAGCGATCGATCCGATCGATGTAGGGATGGCCTGCCTCGATCTTGGTTATGAGCCTGCGAGCCAATTCCTGGAAGAAGCTTCATTTTTGCTCTGCCGCATGCTAGAAGAGAATTTATCCTTCTAGTCCGGAGTTTTCCCATTTTGATTATCAAATGCGCGAGAGTCGTCCTCTCTGATGAGAACGGTCACAACTACATAGGTCCCGCAGAAATTCATATTGAACAAGGGCGCATCACAAAGTTGCTGAGCAGCGACCCCAAGCAGCCTGATAACCAGACTCAGGTCCTTGGTACAAGTATTGAACAAAAAACCAGATCGGTTTTTCATTTTTCAGACGATAAGCTTGTTTCTCCAGCGTTCGTCAATCCGCACACACACCTCGCCATGAGTTTTTTCAGAGATATCTCAAGTGCAGCCACCCAAGGGCCTTTGATTGAAAATTTCTTTTTTAAAATGGAGCAGAACCTTAGCTACGAGGACGTGCGAGCCTTTGCTCGAATGGGTGCCTATGAGTCTCTTCTTTTTGGCGTTGGCTTTGTTTGGGATCATTATTATTACGGAAAGGCTATTGCAGAAGCTTGCGAAGAAACCGGGGTGGGTGCTGTCGTCGCCCCAACGATACAAGATTTGCATGGACCTGGGGTCACATCTTGGGAACGTGCCCTTGAAGAGACTTTCTCCATCCATGAAGACAGCCGCTGGAAGCGGTGCGGCATCCATGCTGCTTTTGGACCCCATGCCAGCGACAGTGTCAGCAAAGATCTTTGGCGTAAGATTGTAGATTATTCAGCCATCCATAAAATCCCTATTCACAGTCACCTCGCCCAGTCCGCTCTGGAGTGGCAAATTCTTAAAGCCAGGGAGAAGAAGAGCCCCCTGCGCTTCTTGGAAGAGCTCGGAGCCCTCGATCGAGCTCACCGCCTTGTTCTCGCTCATGCTATCTACATCGACCGAGAAGACTGCCGTAGACTCGACCCCAAAAAACACACGCTGATTTTCTGTCCGTATTCCCAGATGAGCTTTGATCTTCCTGCTGATGTACTGATGTGGGAGGAAGAGAAGCTAAGCTGGGCCCTTGCAACGGACTGCGTGGCCTGTCACAATTCAATGAACATACAGAAAGAGCTCAGACTTCTCTCCGGGCTACCTATGATGCAGGCGAGCCAGTCCCCCGCCTACAAACGGTTCTTGAGAAGGCAAACAGGGGTTAAGGCCATACTCAGGGTCCGCGAGGACTTGCAGAAGTCGACAGCTCAGTTTAGAGATCCAAACTGGCTACTACAAAAAGTTTGGCAGACCCCAGGCTCTCTACATCCTGGGGTAAAGCTCGGAGTTATAGAAGAAGGGGCTATGGCTAATCTTATTGTCTGGGACTTGCAACATCCCAGCTTCTGGCCCTCAAAGGATCTCGACGGACTTTGCTATTCGGATACGACAAGCGGCATTCATAATGTCATGACTTTGGGACAGTGGCGAGGTGAGTTCGGAAGATTTCAAGAAAGTTTGCTAGAATCAAAGGCCTATCAGTCTGCTCGTCAGGAGGCTCAGTCAAGACTGAAATCTCTCCAAAGAGGATAACGATATGTCGAAGAAAATTATTATAGCGGAGTCATCTCCAGCCGTTCAAAAAGCAATTAAGCTAGCTCTTTCTTCCTTTGATCTTGTTTTTGAGACGGTGCAGAAAGTAGATGAACTCAAGTCGAAACTTAACCCTAGCGTAGATCTCGTTATGATTGATCTCCGTGTGGAGGGTACAGGTTCTGGTCAAAACCCCCAAGACCTCACTTTTTTACAAAACCAGGAAGTGCCCGTACTTTGGCTTCTTGGCTCAGCGCAGACTCCCCCCTTCTCTGGAGAACGGATGGGCACTAGCCTAAAAGCTAGGCAATCTATCTTGCACAAACCCTTCTCCTCTCAAGAACTTATTGATAAAATCTCCAAGCAAATCTCTCTCAAGGTCCCTGTCGAAGCGAATGATAAGGGCAAAAATCTAGTAAAAAATTTAGTAGGATTTCAAGAATCATCTCTATTGCGCGACAACAAGGATGAGCTATTGGCTCGTGCCTTAGCAGAAGTAAAGGCTGAGGCCGGTGAACTGGTCACCAGTTTTATCAAAGAGTACTGTGACAAACATTTTCGACCAATGGCCAAAGAAGTCTTGGTGGAAGAACTGAGAAGGTTGGCTGACGAAAAGTCAAAGATCACACAAGAGTTTTGACAGAACATCTGTCGGATCTTTAACTCTAATCTTTCTTATGCTTTTTTAACAAACTCAGATTTTAAATTGATAGCCCCAAAGCTATCAATTTTACAAGCGATGTTGTGACCATCAGTAGCATCTTGAATCAAGCGGATACTTTTAACTTTCGTACCACCTTTTATGACTGAAGATGATCCCTTTATTTTTAGATCTTTGATGACTACAACGGAATCCCCATCTTGTAATATATTGGCATAAGCATCCTTGATGCCAGATTCATTCTCATCCTCATCCGATACATCTATCTTAGTTAAAGCCCATTCATGGCTACACATGGGGCAGATCCAAAGATTACGATCGTAGTAGGAGTGCTCTGAGTTACACATGGGACATTTAGGTTCAGTCATAGAGAGTCCTTACAAAAGAGGGTAAAAGCCATCTTGGGCACTAAAAATGATGCACTTGAATAAGACCACTATAAAGTCGATCTTCACTATCTCCCCTCATGTTTTTTGCCTTCATGTTGATGCTCCTCCTAATCCAAGGTGTTCTTATGCTTTCTTAACAAACTCAGATTTTAAATTGATAGCCCCAAAGCTATCAATTTAACAAGCGATGTTGTGACCATCAGTAGCATCTTGAATCAAACGGATACTTTTAACTTTCGTACCACCTTTATGACTGAAGATGATCCCTTTATTTTTAGATCTTTGATGACTACAACGGAATCCCCATCTTGTAATATATTGGCA
>JAGNWK010000075.1 GCA_017985985.1 Oligoflexales bacterium | reverse complement strand
AAGATGCCCGAGCTGTGTGCTGTCCCGAACGCGGGCTAGAGTGCTTTTGCGTGCGACCTAAACAACTGCATAGCAAAGGTTTTGGCAGATCTTGGAGTTGAAAGTTTTAGTGAGAACATCTATGACGGAAAGCCCCTTGCGGACAGCCTTATGCAAACTGCTAAAATCATCAGTAAATCTCCGAAAGAAGCTTATGTTGATCGAGGATATCGCGGTTACACAGGGTATCTTCTTAACACTCGCATTTATCACCAAGGCCAAAAACAAGGGCTTTCTCGTGCCACACGAAATTGGTTGCGAAAACGCAGTCGGATTGAGCCAATCATTGGTCATTTGAAAGTTGATCATCGAATGGGACGCAACTTCTTATTTGGATCTTTAGGTGACAAGATCAATGCGATCCTTGCTGGCTGTGCATTTAATCTAAGGAAGGTCTTGAGAGCTATTGCTCGCTCCTTTATGTCTTTTTTTATCGACTCGTTTTAACTGTTTTTTCTTATCGAAGCTTGACCTGTACAGCCTAAATCCTTTTCTTCAGGTCGAACTAATTACTTTGCTCAACGTATGGTGGGTCAGTTTAGCGCAAATGGGTGGGTCAAATACGGTGCAAACGGCCAGAGATTCCAGTTTGCAAAAAAATAGCAAAGGTTCACGGCTTCTTAGATTATTGCGGTCTGCAGTTGTCAAGATAGGAAAGTCCATGTTCGGATCGACTAAAAATTTTGTTGATCATTTTTCAGCTGACCCAGAAAAACTTACAAATTTGGTAGATTGACTTTGCATCAGCCGTGACTGCAGGGGTGTTTTGAGGAGCTTGTGGTTGTGCAGAAGCTTCAGTTGTTGCATTCGTAGATCCTAAATGGGCTGACAATACCTTAGCTACAATGGTTCCAAAAACCTTGTCAGGTATAGCTTTACGCTACATGTTGCAGCGTTGGGAAAAACTTATTCTCTTTCTTGAGGATCCAATCCTACGTCTTGATACAAATCCCGTTGAGGGAATCATTCGTCCATTTGTGGTGGGACGCAATAACTGGATGTTTGCTGACTCCATCAAAGGAGCCGAAGCAAGCGCTGCTCTTTATAGCTTAGCTGTCATGGCACGCTCTGCTGGTCTCAATCCTTTTCTTTATTTCAAAGATATCTTTACTAAGCTTCCAAAAGTAAAAAATATCGATGACTACGCACCTCTTTTACCTTGGGTTTGGAAGCCCTATTTAAAAAGAATCTTATGACTTGCGCTTACTGTTAATAGATGGGGTTCACTAGGCACTTATAATATTACGAACAGCTGAGCAGTGTGCTTTGGGTCATACAAACGACCCCCTCAAGTAGTGAATTTGATAGCCATTGATCCTACTAATGATGACATTTACGTCCTGGTCGTGTGTTTACTGTTGGAGAAGCTTATGAACCTCTAGGCGATACAGACCTAGAAACTGGGTTTTATGGCAGAGGCTTCCTCATGTTGTTTAATGAAGCTGGGGATAGGCTCTGATCTTTAGTTTGTGAGAGCAAATTGTTTGAGATCCCCGACGCTCGCATTGCGAGCTGGGGATGACGGTTCATTTGTCGTCATGCCAAGGCCGTATAGCATGACGATGGCTTTAGTCGAGAAGAAGAAGATCGAGATCGCTTCCCTTGAATTCTCTACGGCTCAAGACTCTGTGACGAAGAATATTCTCGATAAACTGTTTTCGAATCTCATTTTTGTTAATTCCAAATTGAATTGCAACCTCATGGAACCAATTTTTCAGCTCGTCATATTCTACCCGGGACGGATAGAACACAATTCCTGAAAGGAACTTGGCTTGAACAAGAAGTCGTCTAAAGCGTTGATTGTCTTTAATCTCTGCGCTGGTCAAGCTCCCTCTTAGATTTTGACGAGTCATCCCTGCACCAAGATTGTAAATAAAGACTTCTGGATAAGCCTCGAAGGGTACTTTTCCAGACTTAGGATCGTCCTTAAGAATGACCAAATCTCCGAGTTCCACCATCTCATCGCGGTCGATCAGTATGAAATCTGCAGGCCCTGAGCGTCCCCAGCGTACGAGAATATCAGAGACTTCCTTCTCATATTCAGGTGTAAAGAAGCGAAAATTTGGATAGTCGACAGGAAAGAGGTTTCGACTTACCAAGAGATGCTCATCGAAAAGACGTGGATCGAGTTGAGAATCTTTTGTCTGCCTTAATGCCTGTCGAAGACTGAGATATGGCATACCGGATAGCCAACTTATCGGTGTTTCCCCAGGATTTTCAAGATGCGTATTGAAATACTCCCCTGCTAGAAATGCTGCATGTTTCCATGGAGCGCGTGCTTCTAATGGTGAGTCTAACGGTCCGTACTCTTCCTGAACTTGCTGTTCCTGTTGCTGTTCCTGTTGCTGTTCCTGTTGCTGCTCTTGTTCCTGTTCTTGTTCCAATTCAGAGTCTGCTCCTTCACTTGCACCAGCTCTTATTTCTTCTGGAAGAAAGGGTGTACGAGAATCAACAACAGAATTTAAAAAATCACGCTGATAATCTTGAAAGAATTTATTTCCTGTGCCAAAAAGTTTATCAACCTGGAGATTGATAAACTTATCTCTACTCATAAGAACATTTTTGTTACTAAACAGAAGAGATAATTGCTTAGGTCGAGTATCCGCAAACAATAGTTTAGCACTGCTATAGAGTTTTTTCAAAAACTCAGGATCTTTGTCAGAGCCTTGAAAAAAGACATTTTTTAACACCTTTGCTTTGAGGGCAAAAACGAAGGATCTTGTGTTTTGCTTTGCAAGAATATCAGCTTCATTTGCAATGAGAAAGAGTAAGAGATCATCCCGAGTGAAAGAATCAACAGATCTGTCGATCCGAAACTTTTCACGCAGAATCGTGATCGCGAGATCAAGGTCCTCTTTTGCCATAGCGAAAGTAACTTTTTGCCCAGCATTGATAGCCCTTAACCTCCATACAGCCTGTAAAACGTCACGCAGAATCGTGGCTTTATTCACAGTCACAACAGCGTGTGTTTGACGATGAACTTTTAGGTCGGACCCTGTTGTGTGTTGAACATCCCAGAAGGCAGCTGTTTCATTGCGAACCACATTCTTTTCATTGTAGTCTTTAACTTGCTCACTTCCTCTTGAGATGGTTTTGATTTCTTGAGCTTTGTTGTAGAAGACGAGAGTTTCTCTGTCTTTCAAGTTCGGGTGCATCATCATTTCTTCAACGACATCCCGATTATCGAAAGCGCGAAGATAGCCACCTTGATCAATGATAGCGCTGACCTTATCATCTAGATTGAGAACATTTTCAACAGCATGATGAAGGTCGCTAGGGTTGTCAGTAAGCACATGGACTTTCGAATTTTTTTGTTCCCACAGGAGGGTCAAGGTTCTTTCCAAAGTGTTTGTCAGATAGCGATGTTTAAAAAATTCAGGCATCGTGTTTGCATTCCACAGAGTACCACTCACCCCTTGGGTCTGAAGGAATAGCATGGGAATCACGTGGGAACTCGCTATCAATTGATCAGGATACAATTGAAGTTCTGGAACCATCCAATGACGCATTAAGTACAAAAGGCATTTGTAATCCTTGTTTATGCGAAGTGCCTCTTGCTGAACAAAGGTCTCATGGACGGGAAGGGTCAGGATTTTTTCAGCATCTGGAATCCTTGGAAACAAGTCTGATAATGTCGCGCGAATTTTTTGGCGACTCTGTCTGTTACGTACTTTTGCCCACGATCCCTTGAGGTTTTTCAATTCCTTCGCAAGCATACTGTAAGAATCAGGTTCCGAGAATTGGGCTAGAATACTGTACGAAAGACTTTCCAATTCATTGGCAAATCGAGAGTCTTCAGACGCTTTTCCAGCATGGTATGGAATTGCCATTGTCTCTGGGCATCGTCTTTTTTCTTTGCAAAGTTCTTTCGGCATGCGGCCGAAGTGCACTTTGTGAATTTTAGAAATCGTACTTGGTAAGATTTGGTCAATGGTTTGATACATGACTGCAAGATAGGTCCGCAGATATTCATCATCTCCAATATGAGTGAATATATTCTGAGAACTGGTTTCATTCGAAGATTCCAAATAAGTTTGTAAATCATCTTCACCCAATGTTCTGAATTTTTCAGAAGACTGCTTTGAAAACTGAAAGTAAGGGTTGCTTCCGTCTGCGCGCATTCTTAGCAAGTTCTTTACGAGAAAAGGTCTGATATCGTCGTTGTAAGTCTTAGGGTCAATATTTTTGATCCCTAGAAGACTTTCATCAGATGCGTATGCATAAAAAACACTAAAGAAAGCATTGACGATCTCTTCTTCAATGTGTTGTGGAGATCCAATCGCAAAACGGTGTGATAGCATCACATTCAAAACAAGGTCGGCTTCATCAATCGTTAAAAGCCCTTTCTCTCTGAAAAGTTTGAAAATACTGGAAAGTATCTCTATTTTCTTCGCGTTTTCTTTTGTGTTCTTTTCATCAGAACTAGGCTTAAGCAGAGCTTCCATATAGATGAGGAATAGACTCTGAATGCTTTGGTTAGAAGTAATAATGACACGTTGTTGCTCAAAATCAGCATAGATCCTAGATCTCAATATCTCCAAACGCTGTACATCGTACTTATCGCTACGTCGAATTTTAATGAGATCGATGGCCTTGCCAAAGGCAGAACCTAAAGTATCATTTAAGTTCTTGGCAACAGATGGAAGCAACTCCTCGTTGAGCATGATGATGCTCAAATACCCTTTATGGGCTACATGCCTTGCAGCAAGGGGTAGCAGGACACTTGTTTTACCATCTCCCATGATGAGCTCCAAGAGTGCGCCGTTTTTTCCATGTTCTTTCTCAGCATCTTTTGTGATATCCAAACGTGAAACAGCTTCGACCTGTTCTTCTCTTAAGAGGAAGCCCAATTCATGCTCGAGAACAAGTATTTCAGGGTGATTTTTGAATTTAAACGTTCTTTTCAGTGATCCAATACTGATGACACTTTCAATTAATTTACTCCGATCTCCTTGGTCTTCACTTTCCGTCAATACTGCTCGAATGGCTTCGATCAATGATGTTCCGTGGCGTCTAAAGGTCGTAAGTACGAGGTAGTTCTGAATCATGGAGAGAAGTCTTTCAACTTCCAACGCTGTCAAGTCTGGATTAAGATTGAAAAGGCCTTTCACATCGTTTACTGCAAAGAGATGTAATAGATCTGGGAGCGTTATTGCGCGGTCGATCTCGGCAATGCGTCTAGCCTGAGTTTTCAAACTCTCGGATTCTTCCAAAGGTAAGCGATTTACAGTTTGTAGAATATTTTCCACAAGAATATGAGCTTTATCCTTTGTGTCTTCAACTTGAAACTGCAAAGCATTAGCAAATTCTGTCAAAGATTTACTATCAGCAATCCTGTGTTGGAGAAAATTTCGTCCATTTTTTGCAAAATTTTCAATACGCGAATGTATGTCGTTGAGATAGTTTTGGAGGAAAGTGTCATGAACGTCTTGATCTGTGAGTTCCAAAATAACTCGCGAAGACTCTGGAGGGGCAATCTCCGAGTGAAAGAACTGCTGAATATTTTCCTTTTCCAGAAGAGCTTTACGAAGCCCGTAAGCAGATACGATCTGCTCATCCTCGACGACTGCTATTACTTTATACGCAGGATTTTCTGCTTTTTTCCAAGGTTCTGAGTAAGGGGTTTTTTCTGTAATCCCCGACGCATCGAGCGACGCAGGATCGTGCAAGCCAATTTCAATACCTTTGAGTTTTTTATTTGCTTTTATATAGGCAGCCTCTAAAAGATTTTCGCATGTCTCTTTTTTTTCACAGGACAAATTTTTCTCTGGCAGCATAGAGAGATCTGCATTTGCAATAGAGAGATCAGCCAATGCGAATAAAAATTGAGTCTTCCATTTTTCAGTTCTTGCCATCGTTGCCAAGTTACGCAAGAAATTCACAAACTCTCTTTCGACATTTTCCTCTGAGAAGCTATGAAAGTAATTTGCGTCCGCACCGAGCATTTTGTGCAGGACGTTTAATATTCGTTCCTTACTGCCTTTGAACTTCAAATTTCTGGCAGCTGCATAAAATAAATCAAAATCTTTACTGACATAGTTCGGGTAAAAGAGGCTGTCAGGTTTTGGTTGATGGTCTTTTTGAAAAAGTTGATGGTCTTTTTCAAAAAATTGGATTTTATGACCGATGTCTCGACCCTTAGAAGCAAATAGAAGAGTTTTTCCGTCCTTAAGTTCAGCCACGCGTCCACGGTAGCGTACAATATCGTTTGAATCTGGGTCCGTCTTTAGGAGAAGCGACTTTAGTAAAACCAATTCTTCATTCGGACGAAGAAAGTCTTGTTCAGTTTTTGCACTGACTTGAAGATATTTTTTGTAATTCTCAAATTCCTTGACGTCGCTATCTGCAAAATCGAAACCATAGAGTCGATCGCGTTCAAGAAGATAACTTGCAAAACTTTTGAATCCCAGGGCTCTTGGATCGGAATCACTTTCATCCAAAACAATCAGTTTTATATCTTCGCGCTCTTCTTGGCTTAGAGTACCCAAATAGGATCCATGGTGTCTTAGAACTTCGACGCCTTCTTTATAATGTCGCAGATGAAAAAAGAGATAGGCAAGGAAGACTCTAGCTTCATTTGTGCGTGGTTTTAAGATTTGTTCATTTGGATCAAAATCATAGCTATAATACGGCTGTTTTTTAAGCCCAACTTGAACAGATCCAAGACTTGTACTCGTTTTCAGTTCCACATTTGGGGTAAGGACGATGAGGTCCTTTCCTCGTTGTAGAACAACAAAAGCATCGTATCCGTCCAGCAAAGCAGGAGCCACTGTAACATGCGTAGGTGAGAGAAGATTAAACTTTGGAAATTCAATACTGGTCAATTGTCCATTGCCGTCAGGAGCAAATGATAGAGCTAATCTTGGAATTTCAATGGAATGAAGTTCTTTAGTTCCTGCTTTATAGTAGACTTGAATAGCTTCTTTATTCGCTAGGTTCAATAAATAGCTGTAGGGAGAGCTCTGATCGACAAAGCGCTGTCTATCGACCTCAATATATCTGCCTTTTTCTGTACCTTTCTTCAAAATCTGAAAATTACTGCTATCTCCTGCCTTGCGTCTTAGCTTATAAGGAATCGAGGTGTGATCATTGGTTTCTACGATTAATTCTGAATCTTCTCCTTGTCGATTCGGGCTTGTCCAAAAACTCAAGTCTGTGTTTTTTGGAAGATCCCATTCCATTCCCGCAAAAATACGATCTCTTTCTTCGTCCTCCATGAGTTCACACAGGGTTCCGTTGATAGTCCTCTGGATGCGAAGGCCTTTAGACGTTTCACGAACTCGAAATTCTTTTCCATCAGTGTCAGAACCCATGTAGCTACCGGGATCTATTTGAAAAACAGTATTTTCAGTAGAATACTTGATGTGCTTTTTGAAATGTGGATCGTTGGTAACGCTGTCCGGTAAAATGTATGTAACGTGCTTTTTATAGCTTAAATGACCTCGGATGACATCAATTTCGATATCACCTTTTGTATAGACAGGATATTGAGCGATCCACTTTTTATCAAGATTTTCGAGTTTGTGAACTTTAGGTATGAGATCGAGAAGTACAGTGTTCAATTCAAGCATCGCTTTCAAGCGTCCTTGTCTCTCTTGCAACACAGTGTTAACTTCCGTCTCAATTCGTACATTTGTAGAAGGTGCTCGCCCACGTAAGATCATGCTAAGCACATATCGTCCCCAATCCTGGGCGCTTGTGGGGCCTATATCTAAACGATATGTAAGTAGAAAGGCATTGACAATGTCACGCATCTCTTCATTAAAATGTACAAGATCGAATTCTGAATGGTCCTGTATATAGCTCCAAAGAGCTGCACGTCCGTCTATGTAGATCTTGGAGTTATACGCAATCTTTGAATCAAGTGTGGTTAATCTTTGATTGATTTCTTGTATAATTGTGTTCAAAGACAACAGATAAACGACAAGCGGACGATCGACATGTCGATAGAGCTCGACATTTTCTTTGATGAAATTGGCCAAAGATTCGAATATTTTTGGATTTTTGCGTGCCTCTTTTTCGAGTAGCAAGGGTTCAACAAGCAAGGCTTCAAACGCACGTTGATGAGACTCTTCACGCAAGAGGAAAATGCGGCTTGTGTAGGTTCCGATACTTTCAATGATCTGGCTTTCTATGTCTCCAGACATATGTCTAAGAGATTTCAATTCCTCAAGTGTCGCTCCACCTTTCTGTGTTTCTAAGTCTTTGATGGTGGAATGGCTTGGTAAGCGAAGTCTGATCTTCTTGTAGTATTCTTTTTCTTGTAAGAACCCTGCACGTAGGGTTTTATATTTTGAAGCATTTTCGAAGTCATCGAAAACTTGCTCAGCGTTATAGTCTTCAACGTCCCCAAAAGTATTCCCAGTCAATAGACTCGATCGACTTTCGGCTTCAAGGCTTTGCCCACGGAAGGACCAAACACTGACGAACAGCTTTCTTTCGCATAAGAAGCTTTTTTCCCAACGTATTTGTGGACCATTTAATTCGCTAAGGTTAGCTTCGCTCACCTTCTGTAGACGCTTCAGATGAAAGACGCCTGGAGCCAAATACATGTCTGTCATAAACGCAATTGAGCGCAACTGGTGGAATACTTCAGGCAGTTCTCCTTTTTTAACTAAGGCCTCCAAAATTTTCGATAAATCTGTTACAGATACTTTTAGGTATTCTTGCGCATATTTGATGTCATTCCAGTGAGAGTATGGTCGCGCAGCGAAAGGTTGAGACCACTGATCACTAATAATAGAGCATGTTCCTAAGTCATCGCTATCCAAGAGATATCTATCGGTACGATTACCATTGGCGTCACGAAACTCAAAGAAGGGTTTGGAATTTATATTTTTTGCCCAATACTTTTTTAACTCATTTTGTTTCTCTCTCCAGTCCGGGTTTTTCATTGCGAATGAAGCTATTTCACCCATTGCGTAATGGGTGAAATTCGGTAAGTTGAGGTTGAAATTTATAGGCAAATCTTTGGGATTACGCTCACTATGAATTGTTGCAATTATGCTTGCAACAGTATGGAGAATCATTTGTCCGAGGTAAGCAAGACCCGGCGCACCTTTTAGGTGTGGCCAAGAATGAATTTTATTCAAAGCTACCAGCAGATACCAAAGTTCACTTAGTTCAGCAATGTTCGTCAATAGAACTTTTAGATCATCTTGCGAAAAGTCTTTATAAAAATCCCGTTCTAAAGGGATCTGTTGGAAAAACCTCATGACATCATAATACTCATATAGAAAAATCTCTTTTGCAAGAAGATTGTTCTTATTTTCGTTGAGAACGGTTTTACGGCTCACAAGCTCTTGAAAAACGGGAAGGATCGTTTTACGATCTATCTTCCATTCTGTTGTTTCCCTGATTTTAGCAATGGACTTTCCTTCTATGCGGCTTTCGATTTGATCCTCTATTTTCCAGACTTGATTATTATGTTTTTCGATGATTTTTTTGAGACGCTCGATACGTCGAAATTTTTCCGCAGAAAGCTTTTGTCGATCCACTTTGCTACTTGTGAGAAAGTCTGTAATTTTTTTCGATAATTCGAGAAGAAACTTTATTTCGCCATTATCAACAATAGTTTTTGCATTGGGTTCGCTTTGCTCACTCAGCTCTTCCATTAAGTAGACAAGAGATTTACTGAGGAGAGCTTGCTTTTCTGCGCTTTCAGAGATCTCTTTTTTAAAGGAACGAAAATAATAAGAAAGGTAAAGTGCCTTGTGCCAGAATTCCGTTTGAGAAAAATCGGAACTATCCGCACTTATCTCTCGGTAAAAGTTAGGGATCGCAAAATATGCGCACGTTCCTGCGCTTTGCAATTTTGAAAAGTCTGAAAGAACTGGCTTGGGGCAGTTTGCGTTTCCATTGAGTGAAGTATATAGAGCGTCGTAAAACTCGGCTCCGGCTTTATCGCGACTCTCTTCATTTGCAAGAATTGTCAAGTCTTTGATAGCTTTGTGAATAAAAAGTTGTGTGAGCGCATCAAGAGACTTATTTCGCAATTCAAAGACAGGTAAAACCTTGACGCGCCCTCCCATGAAAAGGCTAGGGGCTACTGCAGAACCTTGTGAAACGTTAAAAATACGAATGGTGAAGGAATCTATTCGGTCTTTTCTGATTTGTATAAGGATTGCATGTCCAGTCCATCCTGACATGTAAAAGACATAGTCATCCACCGCAAGGCTTGCAAGTTTGTCACGCAAGAAGGCTCTGAATTCGTTTGCGCTGAGATTGTTATGGGATTCGCTAAGATCAACTGCAGTGTCAAGATGAGCAAGTGTACTGTCTAAATACTTTTGAGAAATATCGACTTGTACGCTCGGACCAAGATCTTTGAAATGTGGAATCTTTTCAATTTCACCGCAGGGCTCTGCTTGCTCTGCATTCGCAATAAATGGGTGAGCAGTCAGACTCAATTTCATCTGTTCCAATAAACGTGCTCGTGTCCGTATTTGATTCGCATTGCTAGGTGGGAGACCCTCAAGTCCCGTTTTCTTTCCGAAAAGATCCCCGCTAATATGAAGGAGCATAACACTGGCATAATTTGCGCCATTTTGACTCAAGGCCGAAAGATTATCATCTAAGTTTTCATCATTGAGCATAGTTTCGGCACGGCACCTGGATAGAATGTTCTGAATGGCTCTGTAGTCTCGAGAGAGAGAATTGAAGTCTTTGAGATTTCTCTTACTAAGGAGAAGCTCGTTATGACCTTGCGTTATATTTAGCAAGGCCTCTAGATCCTTCATGTGTCTTTTAACACAATGGTTTCCAGATTCATTTAAAGTATTGATAATTTTTGTACTTGCCGCAATTTGTGCAGAATAATGGCTTACACATTTTGTGACTTCGGGACTTATCCGTTCTTCTCTGTTGAAGAAGCTTCCAAAGGCATGAACAGCTTGTTCCCAGTAGGAGGGTTCGCCATGGGAAACGGCTTTTGCTTTGACGACCTGTCCGAAGAAGATAAGTGTGATGAAAAGGAGTGTTCGTAAGAAATTCATAGGTCTTCCTGAGGTAGAATCTGAAAAAGTTTCATATAGATTGAAATGCTTGCTCCACCTAGGATTCTAGGTGGCAGGCCCTGATTCCCGTATGCCAAATCCGATGGTAGAACGAGTTGAATTTCACCACCCTCACCTACGAGTTGTAAGGCCGTGCGTAATCCTGGAAGCAAGTCATGAACTTTGAAAGTTTCTTTCTTGCCATTATCTAATGTGGAGTAAATGACGTCTTTGTTCCGCAAGGTTTGATGGAGGTGGAGTTCTACAGTTGCGTGATCCTGAGCTCTCTTCTCGTTGCCTAAGGCAATGATTTTATAGCTTAGACCGCTTGATAAGCTTTTGCCTCCTTGCTTTATCAAAGCGTCTGAAACTTTCTTCCCCTCACGCTTCTCTTCTTCAACGCCCTTAGCAATGCGGCGATCTGCATAACGTTCAAGATTGGGTCCGTAGTCTCTGTAGTTCACTTCGTTCGAAGTTGTGTTGCCAAGAGCGTGATCCCGCAAACCTTTGATCAGGATATCAAGTTCGTGTTCACTGAGCTTGAGGTAGGCAAGCTTATCAGCATGAATTTGTCCCATCATGTAAAGTAAACGTTCCTCTTCATTCTGAGGACGTGGTTTGGACTCGCACGAATTGATGAAAGTTATGAAAAAGAAAAGAATAACGCGACATGCTATTAGCATTGCCACTCCTATCTGTCAGCCCTGTTTGACGCAGGTTTAGCTGTTACTGCTAATAGTTAGCACCTGCTCATTTACTATAACACCGCTAAAAATCAACTTTAAAAGAGATTTCGAGATTAAGAGCGTAATTTTTATAGAAATTTAGTCTAGCGACTAAAACCTATTGACCGTGGTTTCTTCCGAATTTTTGTTGAATTTACCCGAAGATTGAACCATGAATAGGATTTGAAGATAGCCTAATTTGATGGACACCAAGAACAGAGAATTTGTTATAATCCTGTCATATCAAAGGGTCCATCATGTCAAACGTAAAGAAATTAGCAACATATACCAAAGAGTTTAAACTGCAAGCTCTCCAACTAGTTGAAAAGAATGGTTCAGTTCGCATGACAGCAGAAGAGTTGGGAATTTCAGATAAATCCCTCTACAACTTGATTAGGGAGCTTAAAACGGATAACAATGAGGCTTTTCGAGGCAGAGGCAACCTTACAGCAGAATCTGACAAGATCAGACAGCTTGAACGTGAGGTTAAGCGGCTCAGAGAAACAAATGAGATTTTAAAAAAAGCTACGCAATTCTTTGCGAGCGAATCGAAGTAAAATTTCAGTTTATAGACACCAATAAAGCTCGCTATCGTGTTAATGTACTCTGCCAAACATTAGGTGTTAGCAGAGGCGCATATTATTCTTGGTGTAGCAGGCTTCCGAGCAAAACAACGCAGGAGAGGACCAGGATCGGATTTGCCTTGCTCACTCTCCATCAAAAAAGCAAACAGCGTTATGGCCTCGACCGCTTACACAAAGCTCTAGAGCGCTGTGGTCTTCACTGCTCTAGAAATAAAGTCCGATCCATCATGAAAGAGTTTGGCATAAAAGCCAAGAGAAGACGTAAATTCCGGCATACCACAGACTCAAACCACAAGCTCTCTATAGCACCAAATCTTCTGAATAGAGAGTTTTATCCTGATGAGCCAAACAAAGTCTGGGCCAGCGATATCACCTATATTTGGACAAATCAGGGCTGGTGATACTTAGCTGTGACGATGGATCTCTATTCACGTAGAATCGTTGGATGGTCATTGCAGGATCAGAATATGAATATAGGAAAAACAACGATACTTTTTAACACTCTAATCCTACCGCCTTTTGCCATTATCCTTACGTTTTCGTCACCGCCAAGATCTGATATCAAGAGAAGATAGGAAAACTGATCTTTTCGTCCTTCCAAACTAGCGAGTTCATCTCAAACTCAGTGAAACAAGCAAAGCACTGCTAAGTCTCCTGTCAGAAGTCTAGCTCGCAAACAGAGTATGGATCC
>JAGNWK010000074.1 GCA_017985985.1 Oligoflexales bacterium | reverse complement strand
AGCTACAGCAGGAGGTTCAGCTACAGCAGGAGGTTCAGCTACAGCAGGAGGGTCAGCTAAAGCAGGAGGTTCAGCTACAGCAGGAGGTTCAGCTACAGCAGGAGGTTCAGCTACAGCAGGAGGTTCAGTAACAGCAGGTGGTTCAGCAATAACGACTGGCTCTATAAGAGACTGTGCCGGTGCGAATGACCTTGGTTGGAATCTTGTACTTTTACTCAGTCTCCCTGTTCGTGTCGACGACGGACCAAGTCCTCTGACTAAGGTAGCGACTTATGTTGAATTGACGGCTGAAAATCAAGTTATTAAATGGAAAAATGTAAGCTCTTGTTCAAATTTTGTGCCGGATCTTAATTTTGTGGGGACAAGACCTCAGTATGTTGTGGATAAGTTTAAATATCCCGAAAGGAAAAGCCCTGATGGGACACAAATTCAATCTATTGATTTACCAGCGATATCTTTTGGTGCAGGTAAGGGATTGAGTGCAGCAATACCAGCTAATATGGATTTGTCGGAAAGTACAGCAGTCGTTGTTGTTAGGTTAAATTCACAGTCTGGTTTGAATGTCGGTGGACCTGTTCTTTCCTTCTTAAATACAGGGGCAACGATTTTTGATTCCTTGTTCTACATCAGGATGAGGTTCCCGGGAGAAGCATTCTATGAGCAGTGGATCAATGCTTCAGATGTAACAAGTTCGAACGGAGTTTTGACTTCGCGCTCGTCAGCTGAAAAGCCTTCCACTCCCTCTGTTCCCAAGGATTTCGACCCAGGAGCTATCCTGACTTATGTTCGATCGAGTACAGGCTATGAAGTTTATAAAAACTCAACAAGAATTTGGCCTACCGCTGGGGGAACCATCTGCAAAACAAGCTTTTCTCCTCCATCTATGACTGCTGGCAATCTGATTCGGGTCGGTAATTATAATGGATTCGCAAACGCAATTGCGGTGGCAAGTCCCTTTGGGCTGAATAATAGTGCCAATTTTTTTGACGGCAACATCGGAGCAATCGCTCTCTATAAAGGGGCCCTAAGTGCTGAGAAAAGGCGGAAAGTTGAGGAGTTCGCTGCGGATCAATTCGGGATTCCCCTCGATAGTATCAGTACCTCGACACCTGCTCCGGGTGCCTGTCCATCTCAGATAGTAGCGACCAAAGCGCTTGTGGACTGGAATTCTTGTGTTAAACCTGATTCTGTAGATGGACAATTCAATGTCCAAGGGACGTGGACGACATCTTGTCAATGTCCTTCAGGTTCAGCAATGAATGCTGATACTGGACGATGTGTGATGAGCCTAGCTCGTAAGGGATGTATCAGTCCTGCCAGTACGAGTGCTCCTTTTTATGTACAAGGATCTTGGGATACTCCTAGTGGATCATGCACTTGTCCAAATGGAGCAGATTTAGATAGGACGGCTAACCGATGTGAGCTAGTAGCGGCTCGTAATTGTATCAGTCCCAATGATGCCTTCAAGGGGACGTGGACTCCTGGAAATGGTTGCACGTGTCCCAATACGTCGAATTGGATGGGTGGTGATTGTGATCCGAAGAGTGAATATTTGAATTGTACAAATGGTGCGCAGTTCAAAGGGACGTGGAACACCGTAGGAAGTGGATCATGCGATTGTCCAAGTGGGTCGAATTGGGATGGATGGAATTGCACTGCTAGTCCTCAATATGTCAGCTGTACGTCTGCAAATAGTGAAGGTTTCAGGGGGACGTGGATCTCTGGCACGGGAAGTGGATCAACTGGATCCTGCAATTGTCCAGATACGTCTAATTGGACTGGGTCTGCTTGTGTCTATAAGCCTACCTATTTGGCTTGCTCCAATCCTCCCGATGCCACCTATTCTCGTGGAGTCTGGAGTTCCTCCTCCTGTCAATGTTCACCACCTGCGACTACTCTTGAGCGTGTGGGTGGTTCCTGCAAAAAAAGTCCTGCATATCTCGGCTGTACGACTCCAGAGGATGTGTATAAGGGGGCGTGGAATGGTGTAACTTGTCTCTGCCCAGAAGATAAATCGACTTGGGATCCATCGAGATTGGACTGTGTACCTAAGCCTGGGTACGAAAGCTGTGTCAATGTGGATGACGTCAATTTCAAGGGAACTTGGAATGGGGCCAATTGTCTTTGTCCTATAGGGAAGATCGTGAATCCAACAACTCTGCGTTGTGAACCTTCGCTCGAATATGCTGCAAAGACGGCGTGTCTAGCTGCTGCTCCTAACAACAGATGGATTGAGAATACCTTCCCTGGATATTGCCTCAATCAGGATCTAGAGAGTAAGTGTACGTCTTCAGGAGGAATCTATGGGACTACGGGTGCGTTGGACAGTTCAGGAAGGCCTTACTTTAGCTGTTCCTGTGATATGAATACAGCGACTCAAGGTGGATCGGCCGGTCTTGGCATGCGATTTAATGCAACGACAGGACGCTGTGATTCCATATTGCTGACCGGTGTGGTTGATTCCTCAATCTTACCGACTTGTCCAAGAGATTATAATCTAACTCATGCTGGAAGTGGTTATAGAATTTGTAGAGCAAGTGATGCTCAAGGCACACTGTCCCCTAGTACTTGCCTCTCTGGTTATCGACTGGTTTTAAATCGATTGCGATGTTTCCCTCAAACCTTGGACTCAACAAGCTGCTCGTCAAGTGGAGGAACATTTGATGCGACGAGCTCTACTTGTATCTGCTCACAATCAAAATATAATGCTACAAATCAGACTTGCTTGCTGGAATTGGAACCAAGCTGTCCAAGTCCCTTCTTTTGGAATGCTGCAAGCGGTACCTGTGATTTGCCGCAATATGCTGGTCCTCTCTGCCCTTCAAATTATAAGTATTTTGGTCAATTGGGGGCTTGTGCTGATTCAATCCAAGGCCCTCCAGTAGCGCCAATATGTCCATTGGGTACAAGCCTAGACACCTCAAATAGTATGTGCATGCCCCCCATGTCTACAGTACAAACTTGTCCGGCTTCTTATTTTTGGACTCCGATGATCGGTACCTGTCAGGTGAATCCTCCAGCGGATTCAGTTTTTCAAACGGCTGGCAGACCTTCCTGTTCTTCTTCCTTCTACGTGGATTGGGATCCTCAACGTGGCCTTTGTTATAACATGGAGCATCCGGACTCAGGTACTGCCCCAGCTACTTGTCCTGGAGGGTCCATCCTGGATGCAAGTGTGGGACTCTGTCTTGATACTGGATGTCCATCTGGTTACTGGTACGATTATGGCTCTGGCCTATGTCAGGCTTCTATATTTGATTATCGGACTCCAACTTGTAGATCAGGTTATCTATGGGATACGACTGCAAAACGGTGTTTGATTTCGACTTTTCGGGGACATACTACCGGAGCAGCTTGTCCTAGTGGATTTAAGTGGAGTCCTAATTTTCCGACCTATTGTGCAGTTGCTACTTGTCCAAATGGTACAAGTTTGAATACTAACGGATTCTGCTCAACTGCTCCGACCTGTCCATCAGGATTTACTTATAATGCAAGTAAGAAGAAATGTGGGAATTAAATTTATGAAAAGACATAGCCAGCACCGTAGACGCCTTCGATGTTGGCTTCAGAAAGTCGAAGTTTTCTTCGGAGTTTGGAGATGTGACTGTCGATGCTTCTGGGTGAAATGCTTGTTTTTCCCCAGACGGCTCTTTGGATGAAATCTCGAGACAGACAGTTTCTAGGATTTTCCATAAACAGTTTGAGAATGATACCTTCTTTTAGGGACAAGCTGAGGGTTTCATCCTCGGGTTCTACTTGTAATTCCCAAGACTGAGTGTTGAAGAGCAGGTTTTTGTAGCGGATGACACCAAGTTTATGAAGGTTCTCTTCTGATCGACTCATAAATTCTCCTTCTATCACTCCGTCTCTTGGCTTTTATGAAAACCCAAGAGTCTTATGCTCACTCAAACTCATAATACAAATCTATCTTTGAAATCATCTTCAGCAGGTGGGAATTTTTTAATCGGATAGAACAGAGGAAGGTAACCTATTTGTTTTATAGATTTTATTTTTAATTTTTCACAAATATCATTTTGAACTTTCATTTTTGAGCATGGGAAAATTTAACTTCTCTTCGTTTTTAGATGTCCTTCGACGACCTTTCTTTCTTCTTTTATCTTTCAGTGTGCAGATGACTTTGAGAGCCCCTGACCACAAATGTGTTCGGTTAAGGTTCGATACCTCTCGACTCCGCTTCGCTACGCTCGAGGTGACGCCCGAAGTAGCAGGTGAAAGCTCGGACAAGTTGGTTCGGGGTAACGAGCGAAGTAGCGGGTGAAAGCTCGGACAAGTTGGTTCGGGGTAACGAGCGAAGTAGCGGGTGAAGACTTGGACAAGTTGGTTCGAGGTGATGTCCCCTACCAGGCAAAGCCCGGTCACCTCGAGCGAAGTCGAGAGGTATCGAGTTAAAAAGGAGCAGATGATTAAGGAATTATGTCTCAACGACTGCCATTGACCTGACCGCGAATGTGTTCGGTTGAGGTTCGATACCTCTCGACTCCGCTTCGCTACGCTCGAGGTGACGCCCGAAGTAGCGGGTGAAAGCTCGGACAAGTTGACTTGGGGTGACGAGCGAAGTGGCGGGTGAAGTCTGAGGAGCTTTGCGATGGAAAAATAACTATTCCATGTTTCATATTTTAACTATTTTCCTAAATTTTTTATTTTTGATTGCTGGTTTTCGAATGAGTTTAAAAACTATGTCTGATTTAGATAGAATTTCCCAGAACATTACAAGATATGAGAAAGCAGAATTTGGTCTGCTGCGATGTGCTCAGGAGAAAAGTAACCGGAAGAATATAGAGCATGCCTATCGGTATCTAGCAAAGATGAACAGGGATCACGAGCTTGTCCTGAGGCAGACCAAGGATCAGATCCTGGATGCTCTGGGTAAAGAGGAAAGTGGAGAGTTTTGTTATGACGAAATGTTTCCTTACTTAAGATTAGGGACGAGGAGACAAAATTATTATTCTTTCCCATTTTTTTGGCCAAATTGGGTGCCATCTTATGAGATTCGGAACTAAAAAATGGAAGCTGTGATTTTTATAGGATTTCAAACCTTTGTGTTGTTCTCCTTAGTTTTCAGCTTGCATCTTTGCTTTAAGGTCTGGAGTTTAGAAGTTCAGCCCTCGCATTGTCCTGAGTTGTTTTATGAGTATTATCTTGATGAGGAGGCTCGATCTGATCTGTCTTGCTTGCCTCCTCCTTCTGATCATGCAGCGAAGTTCTCCAACAATGAACGAAGCTCTGCTGCTATCTGTCTCTTTGACAGACTACTACAAGAGCAAAATCTTACCCTTAAAATACCTCATCCTTTGAATTTAGCTAAGAGCTATCCATGCGACTAGGTCTTAATGGTTGGCCTCCTCTATTGTCTCATTCTCTGGCTTTGGTGCTTGGATCTTGTCTGTCTCATTTGGTGATTTCCTCGCAGGTGGAGCAAAGACCATTTCTCGACAAACATGCCTTTATTCCTTTATCTCAAAGTCATTTTGAGGGTGACTTGACTCCGTCGTTAGTAGGAAAAAAACTCTATCTGGGTCAGGTGGCAGAAGGGGTTTTGCCCTGTTTATTTAAGTTGAAGCCTGTGATTCTCCTTCAGGTGGATCCCTTCCCGATGATGACTGTGGCCCCCTCTGAGATTTTGTCGGTAGCAGAAATTTTGAAGAAAAGTAAAAAGAAAAAACTAAAATTCTTTAGCCTGGAATCTTCCCAAACTCTTCACCTGTGTAAGGCTTTTAAGGAGAGAATCAGCTATGGGCTATAGCGAGGAGGACTTAGGGGAAACTGCGCAGCTGGTTCCCCTAAAAAGATGGTTAGTGCTTATTTCTTTTTTCTTCTTAGGATCGGTACTGGCAGCACCAGCCTCAGAGCACTTGTCTATTGAAGTCGGACAATCCCAAGAGATTCTGATTCCAGCTCAATCTGAACTTTCGATCTCGAGACGAGGGGTTATCGATGTCCATTTACTAGGGGAGAAAAAAATCAGTGCCACGGGTTTGCGTGCTGGCTTTGTGGTCATCACTTTAAAAAAGATGGATCAGGATGATTATAAATATTTTGTAGAAGTTAAAAAGCACCAGGAACTAAGTCCAAAAGATCTCATGTTTCCAGGCTGGGTGTGTAAGCAGAAAACGGTGCTCTGTGATGAGGGATATACTACTATTCGAGGTCTGACGGATGATTTTAGATTTTTTTATCGAGCGAAAGACTTTTGTGAAAAGAGAAAAGAGTGTGAGTTTCTTCTTGTCCTGTCCGAACGCGCAAGGGAAGAATTAAAAAGCATTTTCAATAAACAGCTTGGAGATCTTGCAGATCAGTTTGAGGTGAAGATCTATGAAAATGGGGCTGTTCTTTTGAGCTTCGTCTGCCCCAAAGAAGGAGAAAAGGAACGAAAAGATGTGCAAAAAAATTTAGAACATATCAACAAAGGAATAGTACCGGAGGACATGATCCAAGTCAGTTGTCAGACTTATAAAACGGAGGAGCTCTATGTTCTCTCGGCGAAGGTCTTTCTTGTTCAAAAAAAGGCAGCCCAGGAACTTGGCCTCCAAAGTCATTTTGAAGTGGGACTGCCTCTACACCTCAATGAATCGTATCTAGAGACACGGCTCTATGCTTTTGTGAAAGAAAATAAAGCTGAAATCATTGGGGAGCCTCTCCTGTGGATGCATCGAGCTCACGAGGCAAGGGTGCAAAGTGGGGGAGAGCAACTCGTCTTAGGTGATCTTGTGGAACAGACAGAGCACAGTCGTAAAAAACACTCACAAAGCTGGAAGGAGTATGGACTCGACTTGAAGGCTTCCCTTGAACCCCTGAGTCGGGAAAGAGTGCTCTTGCGTTACTCCTTTATCCTGCGAAATCCAGGTTCAGAGTCTGGGTCTAGTTTTCATCTCAATCGATTGGAGAGTGAGGTGCAGATGAAACTCGGAGAATCTTCTGTCGTGGGAGGGGTGCAGTTTCAGAATCAGGGTGATCGAGATGATTGCATCCCGGTTCTCAGTTCTTTGCCCATCATCGGGCCTTTCTTTAAACTCACTCTTTCCCAGAAGTCGGAAAGTCAGATCTACCTTTCTTTTGTTTTAAGGAGAAGTCGGGATTTCAATCCCTCCTCCTTACCAGGAGGGGGCTAGGATTTGGTTTTTGGGAGAAACGCACCCATTCAACGGAGCCTGCCCTGAGCCAACCTGTCTAAATATTCATGTCAGACCTCGTCATTGCGAGCGAAGCGAAGCAATCTCCGCGTAAAGGTAAGATTGCTTCGTCGCCTCTGGCTCTTCGCAATGACGAAATCGGAATACCTAGACAGCTTAGAGCGGAGTCGAATGGGCTCAGGGCAAGGTTTTCTCCCAAACCCTCTTCCTTGCATCAGCTCCAAAAAAGGGAGAAAGATCCGAGATCATGAAAGTCAGGGTTTGGCTGAGTATGGGTTAAGGACCAATAGCTTTTCTCCCCTTGGAGGTCTTCTAAGATGGTACAGATACTGAGATGGAGCGGTTCCTGGCTTACCGGTATCTTGACTTTTAAAGAGCAGGAGAGCTTATCTCCCTCTCTCCTCCAATTTGTAGAAAGTGGGGGGCTTAGATCTTTATAGTTCGCCTGCCTAGTTCTATATCCAGAGAAATGCATAGAGAACCAATCTCCAGATGGAGAGATGTTCCACTCTTTATAGCCTTGAGAAGGTGGAATTGAGATAAAGAGCTCACAGCAAGTCGACTCCCAGATCCCTTCTCTATAGAAGGGATCTGGGTTCGGTTCTACTATCTTCAGCTTAGAGATAGGGCCTTGCACCTCATAATAAACCTGAATCCATTCGGCAGATTTTTGCACACACCCCTGGATCGAGTAAGCCTTCCAGGCTCCACCCTCCCGAGCAGCAGGATGGACAAGTAGACGGAAGGTCTTGCTGAGATGAGTTGAAATACATACCTCATAAATGACATTTTGGTTATATTTGGTCCTCAGATCCGCTAACAGTCATTTCATAGGTCGTTAGGCGGTCAGGTCAATGTCATTCGGTTAAGGCAAGATACCCCTCGACTTCGCTCGGGGTGACGTCCTCCCAACTTGTTAAAGCCCCCGTCACCCCGAGCGAAGTCGAGGGGTATCGAGTTAGATAAAGTAGACGATTGAGGAATTCTGCCTTAACCGAATGACATTGGCGGTCAGGTGATCTCGTGCGTAAGATCATTTCAGCAAATTATAGGACAAATCATTATGACAAAGCAATTCGTAGAGGCTCGTCGCCTTAAAGGCTTCCAGGATCAGGAACCCGATGTTTTGGCGCAGAGGCTGCATATTATTGAGACAGTGCGCAAAGTGGCTCGAGAGGCCTGTTTTCAGGAAATTTCAACCCCAACTCTTGAGTTCGCTGAGGTTTTACTAGGTCTTGGCGGTGAAACAGAGAAGCAGCTTTTCCGTTTCACAGATAATGGAGGTCGAGATGTTGCTATGCGTTTTGATCTCACTGTGCCCTTTGCTCGTTATGTGGCAGAGAGACACGGTCGTCTCACACTTCCCTTCAAGAGGATGCAGGTGGGTGATGTATGGAGAGCTGAAAAGCCCCAGAAGGGACGTTATCGAGAATTTTCGCAGTGTGATCTCGATATTCTGGGCAGCCCCTCTCCCTTTGCTGATATCGAGATCATACTGTGCTTGCACAGTGCTTTAGAAAAATTGATCCCCATGCCGTTTACCATTTCCTGTGGTCAGAGGAACCTTCTGTCTTTTTTGCTCGAAAATACAGTGGGTTTAAAAGTAGGCCAGCAGGAAAAAATCCTTATCGTACTAGACAAACTTCACAAAATTGGTGAGGAAGCTGTCACAAAAATCTTGGTTGAAGAACTCTCTTTTGATCGTTCACGAGTAGCGACTCTATTGAAAGTTCTTACCGCTAGCCAGAAGGACTTTGGAATTTTTCTATCGGAATTTGAGCAAGTCTTTAAAACGAGTTTAGAGACGAAAGAGGTTTGGGAGCAACAACTCTGTACGATGGAGACCCTGCAAAGTTTAACGAAAGGGAGTCATGGCAAAATAGTCTTTGATCTTTCTGTCGTTCGTGGGCTTGCCTATTACACCGGGATAGTATTTGAGACTACGGTTGATGGGATGAGTGATTTTGGGTCAGTTTGTTCGGGGGGACGTTACGATGAACTCTGTAATCGCTTTCTTCCTGTGGCTTATCCAGGTGTTGGTGGATCTATTGGTGTTGACAGGTTGCTTGCTCTGCTTCTTGAGCATCCCACAGGACTTAAACCGTCAGTTCAGCGTTTTTTTGTAGCTGTTGCTTCTGACCAGAATTTTGCTTATGCCTTAACTGTCGTCAAAGTTCTTAGAAAGCTCGGGTTGTCGGTGGACCTTCCTATGAAATGGCAAAAATTATCGCAGCAGTTTAAGTATGCAGATAAAATGGGCGCTACCTGGGTCTTGACAGTTGGACAAGAGGAGGAAGAAAGCGAAACTTACGCTCTTAAAGACATGGTCCAAGGTACTGAAGATAAGAATCTTGATTTTTTCAGTATAGAGGGGGAGTTGAAGAAGAGGGGTCTCGTCTGACGAGAAGCATAAACTTTAGACCCCCGAGTAAGCCTTCCCATCAGAGATGGGAAAGTTTTCCTCACTTTGTTGCTGGAGCAGCTTCACCTTCTGCTTTGGCTTTTTTCTCAGCCATTTTTTTACCGTGTTTTTTATTGCCGTGTTTTTTGGCTGAAGCTTCATGAGCAGCTGGAGCAGCTTCGTGAGCAGCTGGAGCAGCTTCATGAACAGCAGCAGCTGGAGCAGCAGCAGCTGGAGCAGCAGCAGCTGGAGCAGCAGCAGCTGGAGCAGCTGCTTCTTCGTTAGCGAATACAGAACCAGCTGTGAAAGACAAGGCAGATACGAGTGCTAGTACTGACTTTTTCATACGAATTCTCCTTTGGGGGGGGTGATGATTTTAATCATCCAAAATTGTTGATTAATTTTTACAATTCCATCCTAAGGGAACTCAAATGAAAAGACAAGATCAAAAAAAAATGTGTAAACTTGGGATGAAATTTTTTTATTGAGACTTATCAAACAGGACACCAAAATGCTTGTTAAAAATTATGTGGGATCTCGATGGGTGGAGTCTCTGAGTAAGGAAAGTAATGAAGTTTTAAATCCGGCAACAGGAGAAGTGATAGCAAGAACCCCCAAAGGGACGGTGGAGGATGTGCAAGCGGCGGTGAAAATAGCGAATGAGGCTTTTAAAAGTTGGAGAAAAGTGCCTGCTACTGAACGGATTCAGTACCTCTTTCGCATCAAAGCTTTGATAGAGCAGAATGACCAAGAGCTTATCAAAATCATAACTATTGAGAATGGGAAGACAGTTGTTGAGGCAAAGGGCTCGTTGCATAGGGCTATCCAAATGATAGAAACAGCAGCTGGCATACCGAATCTCATGATGGGTGATTATTTTTCAGACATTGCACCTGGAATTGATTCTCAAATGGTGCGACGACCTCTTGGGGTTTTTGCTGCCATTACTCCTTTTAATTTTCCAGTTATGATTCCATTTTGGTTTTGGCCATTTGCTATCGCTTGTGGCAATACCTTCGTTCTTAAAGTCAGCGAACGAGTACCCCTGAGTGCTGTGAAAGTTTTTGAGCTGATTGATAAGCTCAATCTCCCAAAAGGGGTGATCAATCTTGTTCATGGTGGGAAGGAAGTCGCTCAAGAGCTTTGTCGACATCCACTGGTTAAGGGTATCTCTTTTGTCGGTTCGACAGCTGTCGCGAAGGAAATTTATAACGTAGGTTGCTCCCATGGAAAAAGAGTGCAGGCTCTTGGTGGTGCAAAGAATATTATGGTGTTTACATCTGATGCATTGGACTCAGCGTTCTGTGTGAAAAACGTGCAAACAGCGGTGGAGTCAGTCACGGGTTGCGCGGGAGAGAGGTGTTTAGCTGGGTCGTTGCTGCTCAGTGTGGGAGAAGCTTCTTACGGGCTCCTTCAAAAAGAAGTGCTTCGAGCTGCACAGCAGATTCAAGTTGGGAATGGCTTAGACGAAACAGTCGACATGGGTCCGCTCATTTCACAAGCAGCAAAGGATCGGGTTCTTGCTTTAATTGACAAAGCCTTAGCTCAGGGGGCCAAACTCCTACTCGATGGACGGAAAATAGCAAAAGAGAGCGGTTTTTTCTTAGGGCCAACTGTTCTGGGGGAGGTTACGGCTTCCATGGAAATTGCTCAGGTAGAGGTGTTTGGTCCGGTTATTTTGCTGGGTAAGACTCCTTCTCTTGATCAGGCTATCGCTTGGATCAACTCCTCTTCCTATGCCAATACTTGTACACTATTTACAAACTCGGGAGCTCATGCTCGAAAGTTTTCCCACGAAGTCGAACCCGGAATGGTGGGGATTAATATTGGGGTCCCAGCCCCGATGTCGTTTTTTTCGTTTGGGGGAAGTAAAAGTTCATTTTTTGGAGATGTCAAAGTTCATGGTAAAGACTGCATTCAGTTCTTTACTGAAACTCAGACAACTCTGTCTCGTTGGGCTGGTGAATCCGGAGTCTGGTCTAAGTAGTCTTTTTTTTGGGGGGGGGGAGAATCATAAAGAGGGGGGGAACGCCCTCTTTAGAAAAAGGAAAATAGAAAATCACAGTAAAAAATGAAAATCCATTCCGTAAGCTACGCCAGCTTTGTCGACAGACGGATAGATTCTGGGGAGGACACTACATAGGGTGAGACCAGGCGGGCTTCTTCTTCGAAGGGCCTCTGCGTGGATCTCAGCAGAAGTTCTTGCGTTATGAACTGCGATTTGTCCAAAGCCATAGCCGAGTGCTAATGCTAGTGGGTAATCACCAAACCAGTGAACTCCGTTGTTCATCATCTGAAAGGAGAGGAGGGAGAGTAGCGTGTAGCCGAGAGGTTTTATGAAGTAGGGGTAATCTGGGTAGTTTTCTGCAATGACGACTACAGTCATCGTACCTGTGGCAAGATGTCCTGATGGGAAGGCGTCATGTTTCGGGACGTTCTTATGATACTTAATTTGATCTGGGAACAGTCTCCACACTCCGCCAGCTTGACTGCGAACAAAAGGGCTTTCCCTACCGGTGAGGTGTTTTAGGACCTGAGTTGTAAAGCCAGTTGTGAGGAGGCCTTCGATCAGTTGTAGACCTGTGCTCCATGCTCGTTGGTCACTGCTGGAATAACCTGCTCCCAGAAAAGACAAAGCGATCGTAGAATGCACCCAACCATCTCCAATAAAGTAAAGTCCCGAACTAAAGTCAGTTGGAAAGCGTGCATCGAGGCCTAGTATGGTGAAGTAGGACTTGGTTTTGTCTTCGGAACTGATGTGGAGCTTTTTCCCGAGCCTTTGAGAGGCAAGAAGAAGATCCTCGTCCCAGTAGATGGAAGCCGCAGAAATAAGAGTTAGACCAATTAGATTCGTTTTGTTGTCATAGTTCAGGTAGTTCTCATAAAAAAGTCGGAAGTTCTTCGGAAAGTTGCTTATAAAAGGAACAGGTCCATTCTGCTTGTACACATAGAGGGAGCTGTTCTTCTCTTGCATGCCGACTTCACTCCGGTAAACTTCAACCGAAGCCAAGAGGGACTTGGAAACACTAAAGAATGAGCTAAAAAAACAAAGGAAAAAAAGAAAGGGTCTAAGAGATTTGAGCTTTGCTAAGAGACTTCGAAAAATTCTGAATCTTATCTGGGGGCTTGATTTTTTTTTCATTGTGCTCACTGAGACCATCTTGATGAGTCAGACGGAGATCGCTTTTGCGGAGCATTTGTTCCCGCGGGTTCCCTCATCGTTCAATCCAAATCCTGTTGCCGGTCGATTGTATGTACAGGGCCTTGAAAATTTCGATGATAGAGTGCTAGTCCCTTTTATCGTGGAAAGTTCTTATTCGCAAATAGCTGAATATAATTTCAATTTTCATCCTGCGGCGGAGTCTTGGTCTCAACTGATGAATGTCCATATGATAAAAGTGCATGTGTCTCAGGGCCATGCAGAGCTTCCCTTTCTTAAAAAGAAAATAGAATTTGGGATGACTCATCGTTTTTACATCGATGATCATCAGACCTCGTACTCTCAGTTTCTTAAATCTTTCCATAAAGTCATTGATTCGCCTAAAGAGATCCCTGCGGAGGGTACTCCCTACGGC